>JBBIPX010000095.1:0-13628 GCA_037442625.1 Desulfobacteraceae bacterium | reverse complement strand
TTATAATGATTTCCCATGGAATACTTGTTTAAACCGATCGGCGTCATCAACTCCTGTTTCAAGGAAAAATTCGGCATTCCCCGTCAACCGGGCCTTTCTACGGAAGCCCGCGGCGTATTGAAGATGTTTTCTCCATTTGACCAGATGGAAGCATTCAAAGGGATAGAGGATTTTTCCCATATCTGGATCATCTTTGTCTTCCATTGCGGCATGCAGGGCGCCTGGAAGGCGACCGTCCGCCCGCCAAGGCTTGGCGGAAACCGCCGGGCAGGGGTTTTTTCAACCCGCTCCGGCTTCAGGCCCAATCCCATCGGCATGTCCGCCGTCCGGCTCGAAAAGATCATTCGGGAAAAGAAAGAAACCCGTCTTTATCTATGCGGCATCGATCTGATGGACGGCACCCCGGTTCTGGACATCAAGCCATACCTGCCCTACGCCGACACGATAACAGGTGCAAGCGGCGGTTTTGCTTCAACCAGCCCTCAGCCTCTTGTCCCGGTCGATTTCAGTCCGGAAGCCAGGTCATTCTGCCGCGAAAAAGAACAATCCGGATACCCGGGATTGATGCTGCTCATCAAGGAATTGCTCCAGATGGACCCAAGGCCCGCCTATTACATGTC
Source organism: Desulfobacteraceae bacterium (assembly GCA_037442625.1). GTDB lineage: Bacteria > Desulfobacterota > Desulfobacteria > Desulfobacterales > Desulfatirhabdiaceae > RAAP-1. Next base: position 13,008 of record JBBIPX010000095.1, on the reverse strand, counting down.
CACATCCCCGAAAAACCATTTTGGGATGAAGCTGTATGACTTTAACGTCCTGTGGCAACTCATTGAAGGCACAGCCTATGTCACTGCCTGCGAGAACGCCGTTAAAGATATTCGGCATCGCAATAGCGGATTTTAGTTTTTGCCTTTAAACCGGCGTCTTTTATAAATCATATCCCATATGAAATGCAACCCCGACGAGCATTATCACCCCCGGTATTTTTTTGATGACGGCATTTACTTCAAATGCCGGCGCTGCGGCGCGTGCTGCACGGGAACCCCCGGCGTCATCCGCATCAGCGGACGGGAAATCGCAATTCTGACGGATTTTCTGAAGATGACTGCATCCGATCTGATCCGGATGCATTTGAAGCCGATTGCGTCCGGGTTCAGCATCGTCGAGGCTGCGAACGGCGCCTGCCGGTTCTATGATCAGGGCTGCCGGATTTACCCGGTCCGGCCGCTCCAGTGCCGGACTTATCCTTTCTGGTTCAGCCAGATAAGATCGATACGGCAATGGGAAAAAGCCGGAAGGCAATGCCCGGGAATCGGAACCGGGACTTTCTATTCCAGGGAGCGCATTCTCGATATCCTTTCCAGATCCATGATTCATCTGGAATCCGTGAATGATTCGGCATTGGATGATGACCGGAAATGAAGGCTCTTCGTTCACGACGTTATTCCTGACAATATCGCCGGAGCGCTGGTTTAATCCGGCATCTTCATGCTCAGCCGGATCCGTGGTGCGGCTTTCGCCTTTACTCGTAAATCTTTTCTTCTTCCGCAAACGCCGCTTCGGCATCGGCCTCGAAATCCCGCGTCAGGCCGGCGGCCCGGGCCTTCTTGCATTCGCGGTACCACTCGTGGGCCACGATCATGGACATGACCTCGCTGGTTCCCGTCCAGATGCTTGCAAGGCGGATATCGCGATAGATGCGCTCCAAGGAAAAGACAGTCGTGTAGCCGATGCCGCCGACAACCTGCATGGCGTTATGGACAATCTTCTGACAGGATTCGGTAATGAATTTTTTGGATTCGGAAACCATGCGCCGGATTCTGTCCATGCCGCAGCCGGCATCCACGGCCCGGCAGGTCGCATACCCCATGGCCCGTGCGGCATCCAGCAGCATCGCCCCTTCCGCCATCTGGAAGCCGACACCCTGGAAGGTGTTGATCACCGCGCCGAAAGCCTTTCTCCGAGTTGTGTAGTGAGTGGCGATCTCCAGCGCCGTGCGGGCGGATCCGATGGTCATGACGGCCGTACCCAGGCGCTCCGGGATCATCATGGTGTTGAATACGTCATAGGCCCCGTTGACGCAGCCCAGAACATTTTCCTTCGGCACCCGGACATCATTAAAAACAAGACGGGCTGTTCCCCCGCCCCGGCAGCCCATGAGGTTGTAATGGTATTTTGTTTCCACGCCCGGGCCGCGATCCACGATAAAGGCCGTGATCGTTTCCCTGGGTCCGGCATCCGGCGCAAAATTGGTCCTGGCGTAGACCAGAAAATAGTCCGCTCCGTCACCGCCGACAATGAAGCGTTTCTGGCCGTTCAGGAGAAAATGATCCCCCTTTTCTTCCGCCTTGGATGTGGCGCCGAAAAAATCCGATCCTCCCCGCGGTTCGGTGAGACATTCCGCGGCAAAAATTTCTCCGCAAAGAAGGGGCCGGACATAGCGTTCTTTCTGCGCATCCGTTCCATGCCGGATGATGGCGTCGCAGACCAGCTCCGCGCCGACCCCAAAGACACAGGCCAGTTCATAGCCGATGGCCCCGATTTCCTCCATGACCATGCCCGTACTCACCCAGTCCATACCACGGCCCCCCCACTTTTTGGGATAACGGCAGCCCATCAGGTTGCGGCGGCCCGCCTCCCTGAGAAATTCCTTGGGGAATTTGATCACGTCCTTGTCCATGTCCAGAACAAGTTGGCGCGGGACCCACTTGATGAACTCCCGCACCTCGTCCCGCAGGTCGGCCTGCTCCTTAGTCAATAAAAAATCGAACATCTCTTCTCCTTTAGCCTCGTGAATAAGCCGATGGCTTTGTCTTCATGAGATTCATGCCGAGAACCAGCATAATCAGCGCTATTCGACGCCCTGTTTGCCGGAGGGAATGCGCGGATACTTGCAGTCCGACGTACAACAAACCGCCTTTTCACGTTTTTGGATAGCACCTGTCCTGGAGACTGTCAATGCCGTTTGAATTTCCCCATGATCTTATTGTCAGATATTATCCTGTTTCATATTGTATTCATTAAAGATTTTCCGAACAAACCGATTCATACGGCGATTTTCATCGTCTTGGGTATTGACAAAGTGATTCCGGATATTCTATGTTCAAGGAGAAAAAGGCTTGTTTATACGTGCCTTAGCTATGATATTTTGCTGCAAAAATCATATAACCCATCGAAAGGAAACATGATATAGTGGTGATGTCGTCATTGGCTCGTTCAGTATGACATCTTGAGCCCAGGGGGCAGAGCGTCTGTTCTAATAGAACGAATACTCCGCCAGCACCTCATCTTGTTACCAACGAATGTGAAACAATGAAAAATCTAACGCTTCAAACGCATACGCTCAAATATTTTTTTTCAATCGCCTGTTGCCTTCTTTTAATCCTGACATCCGCAGATGTCCACGGCAAACAGAACCAAACCAAACCCAATCACTCGAAAAACACATCAGGCCATAAAGTTTCGGCAAAGACAAATAAAAAGAAATCAGGCATTGCACATCTGAAAAACAAACCCTCTCCGAAACTCTCTGCTAAAAACACGGGCAAGAAACACAAAGCAAAGCAAAACCTGTCAAAAAGGAAGTCACACCAGAAAGTCATTGCAAGCAAGGCGATAGAACACAGACCAAGCCCTTTTCAATATAAACCGTCAGATATTCCGGAAAAGAAGCTTCAGGAAGAAATGAAGGAATATATCGGCGTTCCATATCGGGCCGGCGGAACTAGTTTCAAGGGAATGGATTGTTCAGGATTTGCCAGAACGATTTATGCCAACCTTTTCGGCATTGAGCTGCCACATAATTCCGCAGCCCAATTCAGCTTCCCCAAACTTCAGGAAATTGACGAAGACGAACTTCAAACCGGAGATCTTGTGTTTTTTTCCCGCAAAAAACGCATCAATCATGTTGGGGTTTATCTGGGGGATGGGAATTTTATTCATGCCACAAACGGCAACGGCATCATGATTTCCAGCCTGGACGACCAGCACTGGAAAACCCGGATGGTCGGGACCAAAAGACCGATGTCGTTTGATAAAACCGGCATGGATGCCCTTCACCTGGAAGGGGGATTTGACATTCCGCTCAATACCGGCAGCCAGCTCAAATCGTATGCCCGTGATGAATTCCGGCCTTCATATGATTTTGGCAATAACTCCGGTCGCCCCTTTATGTTCGGAGAGGCGGACCCTGAAGTTTATGATTTTAACGATGGCCATCTGTATAGTTATGAAGTTGAATACAGTCACAAACTATGGGACGACACCTGTAACGTCAGCATGAGCGCCGTTTTGGAAAAACTGGATAAGTCCAGCGCATGGCATTTTTACGACCGTGAGCTGGATGCCAATTGGCCTTTAAACAAGCCGGCCATGGAGGGTTCTTCTTCAACCGTCCGCCACGGCTTCAAGCTGGCAAGCGAGATCTCCCCATTTGAAGGGTTCAGCATCACTCCCTCCTTTGTTTATCTGAATTACGATCAACAGACACAGCCCATGGAAATGATGGAAGTACCCAAACGCATCTTCGGCCTGAATACAAAGATCACCCCGATAGCCGGTCCTTGGTCTGTTTCAACGGCGCTGCATTATGCGGACCAGTTGGACATGACGGATCCTCTCTTTAAGTCCTCGGATTTGCTGAGTACCATGGATATTTCCTTTAAACTGGGATATTATTTTTCAAAAAATATCGAGTTCTCCGTAATGGGAAAACATGATTTCAAGGTCATACCCGGCCGGACCGATCTGAGCACATCATCTGATTCACCCGTTAACAGCGATTTTCTGTTTTTATTGGATCTGAAATATTGAAATAATTGAACCCGCCTATCGTTTGTCAATCGGTATATACCGATTCTCGCAAAGGCCGGTATAGATCTGCCGCGGACGGCTCAGGCGCCAGTCGGGGTCGTCCAGACTTTCCTTCCACTGGGCAATCCAGCCCGGAAGCCTGCCGATGGCAAACATCACGGTAAACATGTTGGTCGGAATTCCCATGGCGCGCAGCACGATGCCGCTGTAAAAATCGATGTTCGGATAAAGGTGATGTTCGACAAAATAATCGTCAGCGATCGCCGCATTCTCCAATTGTTTGGCAATATCCAGAAGCGGATCACTGATATGAAGTTTATCCAATACCTTGTCACACATTTTCTTCATGATTCTGGCGCGAGGGTCATATGTCTTGTACACCCTGTGTCCAAACCCCATCAGACGGAATGGATCATTTTTGTCTTTTGCCCGAGCGATAGCCCGCTTGACATCCCCGCCACTCTTTTGAACGACTTCCAGCATTTCGATCACCGCCTGATTGGCGCCCCCGTGCAGCGGCCCCCAGAGCGCTGCAACCCCCGCGGAGATCGCCGCATACAGATTGACCCGGCCGCTTCCGACCATGCGTACCGTTGAGGTTGAGCAGTTCTGCTCATGATCCGCATGCAGAATCCAGAAAACATTCAGCGCTTGAACCAGTGTGTCGTCAATATCATAGGGCCTGACCGGATTATCGAACATCATGTTCAGAAAATTGGCGCAATAGTTCAGATCCGGCCTTGGGTAAATCACCTTGTGGCCCCGTGATATTTTATAGGACATGGCCGCCAGGGTGCGAACCTTGGACAGCAGGCGGGTAACCGTCAGATTGATTTCTTCTTCTTCGTTGATTTTCAGCTCCGGATAAAAGCTCCGCAGTGCCGTCACCATCGCGGACATGATCCCCATGGGATGGGATGCCCTGGGAAAATTCTGGAAGAAAAACTGCATATCCTCATGAATCAGGGAGTTGTCGTTGAGAAGAACGGAGAATTGATTCAACTCCAGGCGGGTCGGCAGTTTTCCGTTTATCAGCAAATAAGCTGTTTCCGTAAAAATGGAATTCTCTGCCAGATCTTCAACCGGAATCCCCCGATATCGCAAAATTCCATTTTCTCCGTCCATGAATGTGATGGCGCTGGTACAGCTTCCGGTATTGGCAAAGCCGGGATCAAGGGTGATCAGGCCGGTGGTCTGACGAAGTTTTGAGATATCGATGCCTTTTTCACCTTCCGAACCGATAACAATGGGCAGTTCGCAGACTTTATCCCCATAAATGACTTTCACTGTTTCCATTTTTTGCTTTTTCTCCTCTGATTCCCTGATCCTTTCCAATATCATTGACATCCGCCTCCCGGCTTAATAATATGACTGTCATGAAAGACTTGACAAACCGCCCGATGGAGCACATCAGCAGCGTTTTGCCCCGTGCGATGAAAACGATTCATCCGGATAAAATCGATTCATTTATCGCCATCTGCAGCCTCTGGGATGAAATTGTCGAAAAATCTCTGTCCGATCATGTCCGACCGGCCGCATACAAAGAACCCTTTCTTATAGTTCATGTGAACAGTTCGGCATGGATCCACCACCTGCAGTTCACCAAAAAGGAAATGATCGAGAAAATCAACAAAATGCTCAAAAAAACGGTGGTGACCGACATCAAATATAAAATCGGCCCGGTTTAACGGGATGTTTGCGCGGCTCGGCTTTTGAAGACGATCCAATTCCTTTCCGCCGGATTGCATATGGAATAGACGGGTAACATTTTCACCGTCTGCTTTCAATAAAAAAAACCCGAACCGGCGAACCGGTTCGGATTTTTCAATCATCAATATTTACGGTAAACGTCAGTCCACGACCGGCCTGGGAAGCACCTTGGCTCTTTCTGCAATTTCCGGAACCTTGTGCTCCCATTCAATGGCCATGAGGTGAACACCGGCCACGCCTTTCAGTTCCTTAAACTCTTCAATCTGCTCGCAGGCAATCTTGATGCCCTCATCGGCAACCTTGGTCTTGTCCACGCCCTGAAGCCGCTTGATGATCTCATCGGGCACATCCATGCCCGGCACCTTGGCTTTCATATATCTGGCCATACCCACGCTCTTCATGGGTGTGACACCGGCCAAAATATACACTTTTTCGGTCAGCCCCATTTCATTGGCCATCTTGATGAAGTTTCGGAACTTTTCCATGTTGTAGATGCACTGGGTCTGAATGAAATCCACACCGGCCGCAACTTTTTTAGCCAGGCGCTGCACCCGCCACTCAAAGGGATCTGCAAAGGGGTTGGCTGCCGCACCGATAAAAATTTTCGGCGGATGTTCGATTTCCGCTCCGCCCAGAAATTTTCCTTCATCCCGCATTTTTTTCACCATGGCGATAAGTTGCATGGAATCAATGTCAAAAACACCCTTGGCCTGCGGATGATCCCCGAATTTCTGGTGATCTCCGGACAGGCAAAGCATGTTCCGAATGCCGAGGGTATAAGCGCCCAGAATATCACTCTGCATGGCCAAACGGTTCCGGTCCCGGCACACCATCTGGAAATTGGGTTCCAGACCTTCCTGAAGCACGATCAGTGAGGCTGCCCAGCTTGACATGCGCACCACTGCGGTCTGGTTGTCCGTAATATTGACGGCATCCACCATGCCCTTTAAAAATGAGGCTTTATGTTTGACTTCATCCGCGCCGGTTCCCCTGGGCGGCCCCAGTTCGCCCGTAAATGCAAAATGACCAGCCTTTAAGATTTTCTCCAAATTGCTTCCAGATTTCATATCGGCTTCCTCATTATTTTCCGGATGTTTCCGGTTTGCTGTAACCGGGCTGAATTACGGTTCGGGGTATCTGGTTCTGCCAGTCATTGGCCGGGGTGATTTCCAGGATACAGTCCAGACGGCCCTGGCCCTTTAACCGTTCGTAAATCATATACCAGGCACAGGGCTGATTGGCGTCGATTTCGCAGTTTCCCTTGTTGGTACCGCCGCAGGGGCCGTTATAGAGGCCCTTGGCGCACATGGTCACCGGGCAGATGCCGCCGGTTTGCCCCAGAACGCAACTGCTGCAAGAGCGGCATCTTTCCTCATACCACCCCACGGCCTGATTCACACCGATAAACGTGGTGTCAACAGCAGGGAGCACCGGGATCTTCGGATAACGTTCGGCCAGAAACTGAATACCGGCCCCGCAGGCCATGGACAGCAAGGCATCATATTCACCGACTTTTGCATCCAGCGCTTCAAGATATTCCCGGTCGCACTGGCGCTCGACGGTAAATCCGGCGATCTCGATCGGGTTGTCTTCAAGTTTTCTGGCCATATCCAGTTCGGCGTTCAGCACGGTAACCTCTTTTTCGCCACCGGCAAGGCAAACCGCAACACAAGTTCCGCATCCCACATTCAGGACTTTTTTATAGCCCTTGAGAAGCTGCTTGATTTCTTCAAACGGTTTTCGTTTGGCAACAATCATATGCCCTCCTATTATTATTCGGCCGTCTCCGGATGGAATACATTGACTTCCTTCAGGTCATCTCCCAGGTATTCCCGTTCGTTGGGCCCGAGTATTCCCAGGGAAAGGCAGATGAGGGTCCAGAGGTGAACGACCGGATAGTGTCCGCCGTAATGCTCGCTCAGCTCGTGAATCTGGGCGTGGCAGTTATGGCATCCGGCAATGCAGTAATCCGCGCCGGTCGCCTTGATCTGTTCATCTTTCAGCTTTCCATATATCAGGCGCTGTTCCTTGAAACCTGACTGAAGGAATCCGCCGCCGCCGCCGCAGCAGTAGTTGTTGGAGCGGTTGGGTTGCATGTCGATGAAATTTTCTTCACCCACCACGGATTTGACCACAAAGCGAAGGTCATCCGCAATGGGATCGCCATAGCTCTTTCGAACGATCTGGCAGGGGTCCTGAACCGTGAATTTGATTTTCAAATCCTTGTTCCAGTCGGAATTGACCTTCAGTTTCCCTTCGCGGATCCATTTGGCGTAATATTCATAGATGTTCTTGACTTCAAAATTATGTTCGATGTTGAATTTTTTCAGTCCGGCCCGGACCGAGAATGTAACGTGCCCTCACTCGGTGTTTAGAAAGATCTTGCACCCGAGCTTGTTGGCCTGATTCACCGTGGTCCGGGTCACCTTTTCCCAGGAATCGTTGTCCGCCAAGAACAGGCAGTAGTTTTCGCCTGCCCAGCCATGACTGCCATATGTCCAGTCCACCCCTGCCAGATGCAGGATTTTCCATAAGGGAAGCATTTCATTCGGCTCGGTCACCGGTTCCCTGGAGTTCTGGTTGAGGAAAAATTCAGCCCCTTGTTTGTCAATGGGCGCTTCCATGTCCGCAAATTCCGGTTGGGCTTCCCGGACTTCCTCCAGTACATCCTGCACCACAAAGATAAAATCGTCCGGGGATGTTCCCATGGCGCTGCCGCTCTCGTTTCGAAGCTGCATATCACAGGAGCCCAGAATGCCTTTGGGACGCTGATCCCTGGGACGCAGGCCCCTGGCATTGAAAACGAGCTGCGGAATGTCGATCTTCATCGGGCAGACATAGATGCACCGCTGGCACATGGTGCACATCCAGGGCCAGTCGGATTTGATGATTTCATCATCCATCCCGAGAGCCGCCATGCGAAGGAATTTCCGGGGATCCATGCCGTCAAGGCCTGTGGCAGGGCACCCTGAAGAGCAGGCCCCGCAGGTCAGACACAGGTTCAGATTTCCCCCGTCGGGAATAATCTCCTTGACCTTGTCAATAAACATACTTTTCTTTTTACCGCCTAATTTGATTGCTTCCTCTGCCATGATCTACTCCTTAAGTTATGCTTTTGCAGGATGTCCCATCCGGTTTTTTAACGGATTGGGCCCCAGCGCCTTGATATGCTCCGTCATCTCCTTGGCATACGCCGCAAACGTCGGTCCTTCTCCGGAAGACAGATTGTACATGCGAACGCGATCGCCTTCCAGACCGACCTCCTCCAGTAACGCGCGGGCCTGTTCCACCCGCTGTCTGGCCTTGAAATTCCCCTGTTTGTAATGACAGGAGCCTTCCAGGCAGCCCACGACATAAACACCGTCCGCACCTTTCTGAATCGCGCTCAGAAGATACATCAAATCCACTTTCCCGGTACAGGGAACCCGGATGATTTTTATATTCGCCGGATAATCGAGTCGCATCGAACCTGCCAGGTCCGCGGCGGAATACCCTCAATAATCGCAGCAAAATGTGATAATGGTTGGTTCAAATTCGGCCATCACATCCCCCCCGCCAACAAGGCATCTATTTTGCTTAATATCTGATCATTTTCATAATAATTGAGCTGAATCGTCTCCCTGGGACATACGCCGGCACAAATGCCGCATCCGTGGCAAATGGCTTCATCAATTTCAATGACCTGTCTTTCAGTGTTGAAGACCGGAACGCCAAAGGGACAGGACCGGACACAGGTAAGGCACTTGACGCAGTGTTCGGTATCCACCTGCGCGGTAATGGCCGAAAGTTTGATTTCAGATTTGGATAAAAATGTCGTGGCACGGGAGGCCGCGGCCTGAGCCTGAGCGATGGTTTCCGTGATCAGTTTGGGTCCATGAGCCGTTCCGCACAGGAATATGCCGTCTCCTGGCATATCCACGGGCCTGAGCTTGACATGGGCTTCGATGAAATAGCCTTCGGGATTGCGGTTGAATTTCATGATCCCGCAAAGATCCGCGGTGTCTTCAGCCACCATGCCGGCGCTGAGAGCCACAATATCCGCCCGGATCTCAAGATTCCGCTGCAGGATGTGGTCTTTTATCGTCACCGTCATGCCCTCGGCGCCCGGTTCAACCACAGGCGGGTTTTCCGGTTCAAACCGGATAAAGATGACCCCCAGATTTCGGGCTTCCTTGTAAAAATCCTCCATCAAACCGTAGGTCCGGATATCCCGGTAAAGTACGAATACATTGGTTTCCGGATTCTGCTTCTTGATGATCAGGGCGTTTTTGACCGCATTCTGGCAGCAGATCCGGGAACAGTTTTCATTTTCCGCATTTCGGGAGCCCACACACTGGATCATGACAACGGACGAAAGATCAGTTGCGCCTTTTTCTTCAAGAATATCCCCGAGCTGGACCTGTGTCACCACCCGGGGGTCTTGATTAAATCCGTATTCCTTGGGCGTATATTCCCTCGCGCCGGTAGCGACGATAATGATGCCGTGCTTGATGGTGCGTTTTTCATTTTCCGGGCCGACCAGAACACTGGTGCTGAAATTTCCCTTATACCCGCTGAAGTCCGTAACCCGTGCGCCGGTAATGACCTCGATTTTATCGTGGTTTGTGACCTCTACTATCAAATCGTTCAGATACGCCTGAATATCCCCGCCCTCAATGGTGTGGTGAAGCATTCGGGAATAGCCGCCCAGCGAGGTTTCTTTTTCAAGAAGCGACACGTTAAACCCCTGTTTTCCGAGGCCCAGAGCCGCGTTCATTCCAGCAACGCCGCCGCCGATGACAAGTGCCTGTTTGTTGACGGAAATGACCTTTTCTTTAAGCTGCTTCAGGGTTGCAGATCGGGCAACCGCCATCCGGACGAGATCCTTTGCTTTCTGCGTTGCAATGAGCGGAGTCTTGGAATGAATCCAGGAATTCTGGTTTCGAATGTTGGCCATTTCAAAAAGATAGCGGTTCAGCCCGCAGGCCTCAAGGGTTTCCATAAACATCTGCTCATGGGTTTTTGGACTGCAGGAGGCAACGACAACGCGGTTCAGCTTGTGCTCGATGATCTTTTCCTTGATCTTGTCCTGAGTGTCCTGAGAGCAGGTAAACAGGTTCTGGTCCGTATAGACCACATAAGGCAGGGTTGCCGAATATTCGGTGACTTCCGGGACATTCACAATCCCGCCGATATTGATGCCGCAGTTGCAGACAAAGACACCGATCCGCGGGGTTTCCGCCGCCACATCCTGCTGATCCGGCATTTCGATGACCTTGGTATCCGTGCCGCGGGCGGCGCTGAGGTCCGAACCCGCAGCGCAGGCGGCCGCACTAGCCTCGGTAATGGAACCGGGAATGTCTTTGGGCCCCTGAAACACGCCGCAGGTGTAAACCCCTTCCCGGGAGGTGGAAACCGGGGTAAAGGGATCGGTTTTTACAAAATTGTACTGATCCAGCTCGATTCCCAGTTGCCGGGCCAGCATCTTTGAGGTTTCCGGCACCTGGAGGCCCACGGAAAGCACCACCATGCTGAAAGTCTCATCCAGTATCTCACCGGCCTCATTTACAAATCGAACGGTCAGATCCCCGGTTTCGGGTATTTCGGTAACCGTATGAACTCTCGACTTGATAAACCGGACCCCGTCCTTGTCCTTGGCCCGAAGATAATATTTTTCATAATCCTTGCCGAAGGTGCGGATATCCATGTTGAAGATGGCGCAATCCAGATCGCAGTGCGCGTGCTCCTTTGCGATCATGGCTTCCTTGACCGCATACATGCAGCAGACCGAGGAGCAGTAGCCGTTTCCGCATTTATTGGTATCGCGGGATCCGATGCACTGCAGCCAGGCGATTTTCTTGGGTTCTTCCCGGTCCAAAGGCCGGCAAAGATGCCCCCGGTAAGGGCCCGATGCACTCAGGATGCGTTCAAATTCCTCGCTGGTGACGACATTGGCGTATTTCCCATACCCCAGAAAATCCAGATTGGAAGGATCATATCCCTGGCTGCCGGAAGCCAGAATGATGGAGCCGACGGTCAGGGTGGATTCGCGCTCGGTGTCATCATACTGAATGGCCTTTGCAACGCACATGTTCTCGCAAAGCCCGCAGCCGATGCAGGTTTCGGTATCGATGCCGAAGGCCAGGGGAACGGCCTGGGGATATTCGATATAGGTTGCCCTGCGGTCATCCAGGCCCTTGTTGTAACGATTGACGGCAGTCACGGGGCAATGCCGGGCGCATTCCCCGCAGCCCGTGCATTTGACGGGGTCAATGTAGCGGGGACGGTTGACCAGGGTGACGGTGAAATCCCCGGGCCCCCCCTCAACAGATTTGATTTCGCTATTGGTGATGATATTGACGTTCAGATGCCGGCCGACCTCGACCAGTTTGGGTGAGATCACTCACATGGCGCAGTCATTGGTCGGGAAAGTCTTGTCCAGTCGGGCCATCATGCCCCCGACCGTCGGCAGCTTGTCAACGAGATGCACATAATAATCTGAATTGGCCAGATCCAGCGAGGCCTGCATGCCGGCAATTCCGGCGCCTACGACCAACACGGATCCACTTTTCTTGCCATGAACCGATGCCATGATAACTCCTCTAGCGCAGCACGCTACACTGTTTATACGTGGTGATATACTTTATAAGTCGACATTTATAAAAATAAGCAGCCGGATGACCGAATGCAAACAAAGCATTATATTATCTTTCGCCTTCAGACTTTAGAGTGCGTCGAAAATAGGAATACACGCCGTATGGCCCTTGAATTCAACCATATTGGTCTTTTCCATGTCCGCCAGCAGATAGGATATCCGCCTCAGATCCAGCCCGATTCGCTGGCTGACGGCCCTGACCGACGTAAACCCTGCAAGGATGGCCTGGCGAATCAACTGCTTGTGATATTCCCTTTCCAAAACATCATCCAGAACCGCTTCAAACCTGGCTTTTTCCCACTTGCGGCCGTATACATCGCCTCTGGCCAAAAGCTTTACTTCTTTTCCAACCATCCAGCGAAGCGTTTCAGATTTCAGCGTTTCTTCCGAAGCTGCCAACTCCAGGCAAAACAGCTCCGGATCGAAATTCCCCTGAGCCCTGACTTGATCAATAACCGCCGAAGATATATCGACAAACCGCTGGGCTTCGGCGGAAGACAGCCAGGCCAGATGGAGCCGCCTCTCGCCGATACCGGAGAGTTTCAGCAGTTTCTGGGTCATGAGAATCTTTTTTTCAGCTTGAATATTACCTTCCAGGTAATGGCAGTCGCCGAAATGT
>JBBIPX010000094.1:0-13649 GCA_037442625.1 Desulfobacteraceae bacterium | reverse complement strand
CGCAAAACATCCCTGCGAAGACGCGTATTTTCTTCCGGAATGATTTCCAGTACAATATGATCATTCGGAAAATAGGACCAGATGGAATCCACCGATTTTTCCAAGAAGGCGGTATTGCGCTTCAGGAGTTTTCGAAACTTTTCCTGGAAAATTCGTATTCCCTGCCGCCGCGTTAAAAGGGGATGGGCTCCGGTCTTGATCTCACCTCCGGTGTCCGGATCGGATAATATGCGCGATCGCCATACCCAGTAATCGGCAGTCTGAAACAGCAGGGCTTCATCCGCCGGCCGGTAGTAGACGGCAATATCGTAAGCCTTGTCGGCTGCGGGAAGATATCGATGAAGAAAAGCATCGGGGTCGTCATCCATTTGTTTCATCAGATTTCCCAGCTCAAACCAGGCAAGGCCGTCAGCGGGGTGTTCAGACAAACGACTCAGTAGAGCGATCCGTGCCGTATTTTTATCACCTGCAGGAGGCGCGATAACGGGCTCGTTGCGTAAAACCGCCAAAGATCCGATAACAAAACCTGAAAAAATAGCAAAACTTACGAATAGTCGCATCCTTTTGGAGATGGATACGCGTTTCACCGCGTAGCTGAAACTTGTCGTATAGCCATGACCTTTCCGGTAAATGGCGGCATACCCTGTTCCCAGAATGGCGGAAAAAACAAGCCACTCGGAAAGTGAAAAATCGTCAGCGCTGAATCCATGCCAAATTGCGACAAAGAATATGGACATCAGCACGCCGCATCCGATTCCTGCCGCATGTAAATCCCGCCGTCGACGCCATGCCGAGAGATAATCATGCAGAAATGCCGTGATTGCCCCTGCAAGAAGCAAAGACCCGGTGATGCCGATCTCGGGAAACGTTTTAAGACCGCTGCTGATTCCGGCAGTTTTCAGGCAGCCAGAAAGCGCATAGCGAAATGAAAGTTCATGATAATTTCCCCAGCCGATTCCGGCAGCCGGATAATCGGTGAGCGGGGAACAAAAAAGATTTCCATATATGGCGCAGCCCCCGAGAAAGACACCTGTCGGCCCGGTCAGAGCAAGGATCGACACCGCATACGGCAACCTGCGCAGCCGTGTCAAAATGGCCGTCAAAGTTGCAGCGGAAAGAAAAAAAATCATCGAATTGCCGGAATCGGCGAAAATCAGGGCTGCGCTTGTAACCGCTGCGGAAATCAACAAAAAATACACCCTCAGCGACCCGGAATCCGGAGACAGCCAGCCCAGCACCTGGTGAAAGCGTTCATGGATGCCGCCGATTCTTTTGATTGAAGGGACGGAAGGTGCTTTATCAGCCAGATACAAGCCCGCGGTCAATGACAAGGCCATTCCCAAAAAGCCGGAAGGCGGCCGCACATCTGAAAGGGTTTGAGATGCGCTGAAAATCAGCTTCAGAAGAAAACCAACCGATATCAAATCTCCTGCCGCAACGAGGATGAAAAACAGAATATCGATCTGGCGTCTTGCGCCGACCCCGTGCAGGGTTAATCCGAACATTCCGGCAAAAGCAAGGGCGCAGAGCCATGCATGAAGCGTTTCGTGGAAATTATAGGCAATGCAGAACCCGTATGGCGGATTTGAAGTTGAAAACTGAAACCGGCTGAGCCAGGAATGCAATTGCAGCTTGTCGAATGCCGTGATCGGAGAGATGATTTTCAGTATTTGAATCGGAACCGGAATCAGTTGCAGGCCGATGTAAGATAGAAAGATCAAAAGCGGCAGCGTGGCGGAAGTGTGAATCCATTCGATGCCGCCGGTCTTGACACTGAAGATGCGGTTTATGGCAAAAGCCGTAAACAGTATATAAATGCAGATGACAAGAAGATTTTTCCCCAAAAGCGATTCCGCACCGGGGACAAGGATTGCCGCAGCAAGCAGGAGGACGCATCCGAGAGAGATGATATTTTTAAAGGGGTTTTGTCGGATCATCCTATTTCCAGAAGATAAAACAACAAAATAATATTTGTCTCTGAGATGAATTCATCAAAAAAACGGGGTTTCTCATCTTTTCCATCCCGGGTTCTATCCCGGGCAGGACTGCCGCACCAGAGCCGCTTTTTCCCCTGCACGGGACAGAATATCCGCAAGGTTCAATGACTGCAGGCGTCTTTCTTCCATGACAAGTCTGCCGTTGATGATTGAGTGGCTGACATCGGCTCCGCCGGCCGAATAGACCAGGTGTGAATACGGATTGTACAGGGGCGTCAGGTGCGGCTTTCGGGTATCCACAACAATGATATCGGCTTTTTTGCCGATTTCAAGAGACCCTGTGATGTCCCCGAAGCCAAGTGCCTTGGCGCCTTCGCAGGTGGCCATTTTAAGAACGGTTGCGGCATTCAGCGCGGTCGGGTCCATCGCGGCGATCTTTTGAAGCTTTGCCGCCGTACCCATTTCCAGCAGGATGTCCAGATTGTTGTTGGAAGCGCATCCGTCGGTTCCTATGCCGACCGTCAACCCGCTATTGATCAGGCGGGCTACCGGAGCGATTCCGGATGCCAGTTTCATGTTGCTTTCAGGATTGGTGATCACATTGACGCGATGGCGGATCATGCGCGCAATCTCGGAATCATCCAGGTGAACGCAGTGATCGGCGATGATGTGGGGGCCAAGAATGCCGAGGGACTCCAGATGCTCAAATGGCTTTTTTCCGTATTCCGTCTGGATTTGCGCAAGCTCGGAAAGCGTTTCAGCCACATGGATGACCAAAGGCACCCCGTGCCTGCGGGAGATGTCATGGCAGGTTTTCAGAAGTCCCGGGCTGCATGTATACAGCGCGTGGGCTTCAACGGCGATGGAAATAAGCGGATCGTTTTCCCATTTATTTATCAGGCGCTCGGTATATTCAAATCCGTTTTCGATCGGGCCGTAATTGGGAGATGGAAAATCATAGAGCACCTCGCCGATCAGCGCCCTCATGCCCGATTCTTTGGCTGCCCTCGCCACCGCGTCTTCGAAAAGGTACATGTCGCAGAAGGTCGTGGTGCCGGACAGAATCATTTCCGCGCAGGCCAGAAGTGATCCGGTATAAACAAAATCGGCATCCATCCGGCTTTCCGCTGGAAAAATATAGTCGGAGAGCCATTCCATGAGCGGAAGATCGTCGGCAAGCCCTCTGAAAAGGGTCATGGCGGCATGGGTGTGGCCGTTGACAAGCCCGGGCAGTATGATGCCGCCATGTGCGTCGATGATTTTCGATGCGAGCGGAAAGGGATTCGTCCCGGAGCCGATACGGGCGATCGTATCCCCTTTTGTGGCGATCCACCCGCTTTCGATGACTGTAAGCCGGGGGTCCAGGGTCAAAATCATGCCGTTTTGAATCAGAATGTCATAATTTAGCATATTCGTGACGCTGCCTGTCTGTTTATGGTTGATGAAAGGATTTTTCCGGAGACGCGGTGCGGCGCCGGAAAAAAACCAAGGGCCGATTTCAACAGGGCGTGTGATGCCCCCGGATCATGACGGATTCCAGCCGCCGAAAATGACCAGCGCCAAGGCGATCGCCGCCAGGCTCGCATGCACCGTGATATTATGCTGAAACAGAATGGGGCCGATAAAGGGGATGTCTTTCGGAAAAGGAACGGGCAGGGGAAGCACCTGCGGCCCGGGAATCCGCGAATGGGGATTTCCCGGAAAATATGCCGGAACCCGCGTCATAAGAGTCAATACAAATCCCACGGCACCCCGGGACAGCTTCAGATGAAACCGGCTTTCCTCTGATGTGAAACCAGGCGACCTGCTGGTCCGCTATCCGGAGCAGTTGCCGCCACTTTACAATCGGTTTATTCACGATTCCACCGTGATGTGAGAAGTAAAAGCGCCGATGAAAATGAAAGCATTAGCGCATATTCTGTGCCGCCCATGCGGCCAGTTGTTCCCGGTGGATTTTGGCATTGTGACGAATATCCACCGGAAAATCCGAGTGAAACAAAATGGTGCCGATATCTTTGGTAAGCTGGTTTTTTGCCGCCAGACTCAACAGTTCCCGCCGCAGATTCTTGCCGGAATGCGATGCATCCGCCTGCCGGGTTTGAATAATGATAACGGGTTGTTGATCGGGGGGTTTGCCGAGGCCGACCAGAGCGCTTCGAAGCACAGCCGGATGGTTGTTGAAAATGGCTTCACAGGGGATGGTGTAGAGGGCTCCGGACGGGGTCTGGACCCGCTGGCTTTTCCTGCCGCAGAACCAGATCCGTCCTTTGGTGTCGGCCCAGCCCAGATCTCCCATCCGGTGCCAGGTGTCCTTGCCGTCGCGAATTTTGGACAGGCTGTCCGCGTCTCGGTTTTCATAATAACCGCGGGTGACAAGATCGCCTTTAACAGCGATTTCACCGATCTCCGCAGGCGGCAGCACAAGTTCATCGCTCCATCTTGCAATCGGCGTATCCGTGATTTTGATGATGCGGACATTAAGGTCGGCAATGGGTCTGCCCACACAAATTCCATACCCTTTTTCAGTGAGTTTCCGGGTTTCACAGAGAATTTCGCTGCTGGCAATGGACAGGATCGGCACTGCCTCTGTTGCCCCGTAAGGGGTGTGGACCTCGGCGGCGTCGCAGAGAAGATGGCAGAACTGGTCGATATTGGCCGGAGATACCGGAGCACCGGCCGATACCACCCGCTTCAGGGAAGGCAGCTTGATGCCGTGCTGTTTTCCAAAGCCACCCACCCGGTCCAGCAGCGCGGGTGAGGCGAACATGTTTGTAACGCCCTGATTGATGACGGCCTCGATGATCTGCTCGGGGTCCACCTTGGCCGGCTGGGTGGGATCCATGTCCGGAATGATGGCGGTCATGCCGAGAGCCGGGTCAAACAGCGCAAACAGGGGAAATGTCGGCAGATCGATTTCATCGCCGGATATCTTAAAGTGAGACTGGATAAGGCGGATCTGGGCATCAAAATTTCCGTGCGTATAAACAGCGCCCTTGGCCGGTCCGGTGCTGCCGGTCGTAAAGAGGATGGCGGCCGGTTCATCCTTCAGCGTCGCCACCGGCGGATAAGCCTGCCACGGGGTCTGCCGGAGATTCTTGAGGCAGTGGCCACCCCAGAACCAACGGGGACCAACGGTAATGCAGGTTCGAACGGTCCGGAAGCTGGAAGGATGCATCATCCTGAATGCATGGGCCTTTGAAATGCCGATAAATGCCTCGGGGCGGCTGTCCTTGAGGCAGGACAGCATTCTCTGGATTCCCATGCCCGGATCCACGACAACCGGGATTGCGCCGATTTTGAACAGGGCAAAGGTCAGGGTGAAAAAATTCAGGCTTGGCGGAACCATCAGCACCGTGCGAATTCCCTTCGAGATGCCGATGGAATCCAGACCATGGGCCAGACAGTCGGATTCCATGTCCAGTTGCCGGAATGTCAATTGCGAATAGGTGACCCTGCCGTCCTCATCCCTTCCGGAGGGAAAGACAACGGCGCGTTTATACGGCTGGAGTTTCGCCATCTGGGTCAGGTGGGAAGCGATATTCATCTGATTGGAATCGGATTTGGGTTGAAGTGTTTGTGTCATCCTGGAATCCGTTTATGGTTATGGTGTTAAACGATTAAGGGTTCGAAAGGTTACATCATGACTCCGGACTTTTCAAGAAGTTTAAAATTTCCCTGAGTACGTCATCCGGTTCATCTTCCAGAAGGTAGTGCCCGGCATCCGGGTAGCATTGAATTCGGGCCTTCGGAAACCTGCGCCGCCATTCAGACAAATAATCCGGATCGAAAACAAAATCGTGCATGCCCCATAAAATGAGCATGGGGATCGGTGACAACCGGTAAAGATGATGATCCAGCCACTGCAGCAGGAAATAGCTGGGGTCGGCGGATGCAAGCGGTATATCTTCCACGAATTTCAATGTGGCAAGCCGGTTTCTCCAGGAATTGTAGGGCGCGCAAAGGCCCTTCTTCACATCCCGGTCAAGGGCTTTTCGAGGCGCCATGACCGTGGCTGCGCGGGAAAAAAGATTTCCGCCCAATACGGCAAGTCTTGCAAAGGCATTAAAACGTTTCAGCAGATAAAGCCTGAGGGGGAGTTTTTTCCCTTGAGGCGGGAAAAAAGCCGCCGTGTTCATCAGGATGATCCGGGATATGCGGTCCGGATGCCGCAGGGCATACCCCAGACCGATGGCGCCGCCCCAGTCGTGAAGGATTAGGGTTGCGGGTCTGTCCGGCCCGAGATGATCCATCAGCGATTCCAGATCATGTATCCGGCTGGAGAGCCGAAAATCATATTGTTTCTCATCCGGTTTTTCCGACAAGCCGCAGCCCATGTGATCGGGTACGATGACCCGGTAATCCGGGGAAAGCCCCTTGATCAGGTTCCGGAAATAAAAAGACCAGGTTGGATTCCCGTGGACCATGACAACCGGGTCTCCCCGGCCCTCGTCCAGGTAGTGATAGCGCAGCCCGCCGATATTCAGGAACCGGGAGGAAAAGGGGTAAAGGCGTGCCAATTCGGTCATATCGACCGGGGGCTGTGAAGGCGGCGTCATGGTCCTTACCATTCCAGAGCCAGCAGCATGCAGTTCAGGCCGCTGCCGATGCCGAAAAAACCGACCCGGTCGGTTTTTTTCAGAAATCCGCGCTCCGATGCAATGGCTGCGGTAATGGGAAGGGAAACGGTTCCGATGTTGCCCAGAAAAGGATAGGTGACAAAGTCTTTTTCCTTTGAAATCCCCAGGGCATCCAGGATGGTTTTCTGGTGTGTTGCGCCCACCTGATGACAGATGATTTTATCCGGCTTGTCCGCCGGCCAGTTCATCTCTTTTCTGAACATGCGATAGGTTTCAGCCCCGAGGGCAACCCCGTGCTGAAGGACGCCGGCCGAATCGGTTTCCATGATCATGGGAAGCGTTGCCGGAATGCCGGTATCCGGTCCCCAGCGGCAAAGATCGTGGTGTCGGGCGGCGTTTCGGACGGCTGCGCCCAGAAGCCGGTGGCCCTTTGCGGAGAGCGCGGCATGGGTCAGAATCACGGCAACGGCGCCGGATCCGCCGGTCAGGGTGGCGACCGAATTTCTGAAAACCGCCATATTCCTTGTTTCCAGCATCCGCTGAATGCTAAGGTCCATGATCTGCCGGCTGGATTCGCAGGATACCACCATTCCCGCCTGAATCTGGCCCAGTTCAATTGCGCAGGCGACCTGAATCATCCCGTTCAGAACGCCAAGGCAGGCATTGGAAACATCATAGACCTGGGCCTGGGGTCCCAGTCCCAGTTCGTGGCAGACGGCGCAGGCCGTTGCGGGTTCAAGCTGATCCCGGCAAACGCCGCCGTAAATGAGCATGCCGATCCGCTCCGGTGAAATACCGGATGCGGCAAGCGCTTTTCTGCCGGCGCGCGCCGCGCCCTCAAACATGCGAAACCCCGGATCCCAGTACCTGCGCTCGCGGATGCCGGTTATCATTTCAAGCTGGCCTTTTTGAAAATGAAGCGACCGGTAAAGCGGCTCCAGTCGTTTTTCAATATCGTCTGAAGTCAGCACATTCGGGGCCAGTTCATAGCCCATGCCGTTTAGATAAACCGTGTTAAATTGCATAGGAATCCGCTATCGAGTTGTTGCGGGTTGTTTTCATTATAAAGGCATCAGCCGGATGCCGAATTGTTTCATTTCATAAATCGTCAGTCCATCTGCAGCGAGAAAGCCGTTTGCCATGATCAGGGGATAGGGCGATTCTTCGATTTTTGTAACAATGGCTTCCACGATCACTTTCCGGTTAGCCGGAGTAACCTGGCCCCGGTACGTCCATGCGTGCCGGTCGCCTGTTACCAGCGAAAACCGGCATTTTGAAGCAAGATCGGGCCATTTGTCCAGCGCAATGAATTTTAATAGCTGCATGAACGCCTCGATCCCCAGAGATCCGGGCCAGACCGGGTCCTGATAAAAATGCGCCTTGAAAAACCATTCTTCGGGGTCCACGGCCTTGGACCCCTGAATATACCCAAGATTCGATGGCCCGCCGTCAGGGTCATAGCGTTCGATGACATCCATCATGCGAATGGCTCTGGCCGGCATGACCATTTTGGGGGTCGGTGGCAGCCGATAGTCAACGACCGGTTCCGGAAACAGGGGCGCAGCATCCGAAAGCGGAATTCGCCGCCCGAAAGCGCCGCCGGCTGCATCCGGCCGATACCTTTTGTCACCGGTGCTTGCAAGACCTTTTTGCTGAGCCAGCGCCGATTCGGTAAAAAAACCGAATGTGGTTTCGCCGTCATAGATCATTTCATCGCCGGATGCCACGCGATAATCAAAGGATTCGATGATCATGTCGCCGGCGGCGGAAACCTGGGTCATCCGGCATTGCATTGTCAGGGTTTTTGATTCGGGAAAAATATCCCGATGGATGCGCCCGGTTCCGCCAAGATTGCGAAACCGCAGATCCTTGGGGCTGGAAAGGGCTGAACCGGCGTAAGCTGCCAGCCAGCCGCATGGCTGAAGTGCGATTTCAAGCAGCACGGCATAGGGCATGATCCCGGATCGGTCCGCCGAAAAATACCAGTCCGAAGGCGATACGGCGTATTCGGCCGTTATCCATCCACCGGGCTTCAAAACAAATGCCGGCGGTTCCGATTGAATGATGCGATCGACAAACAGATACGGCGGGCCGGGAAGTCTGGCCAGAAAGCGATCCTTGTCAAAGGCGCGGAAGACTTCCCCGAAAGCCTCCGATGGTTTTCCAATGGACAGTGCCAAAATTTGTTCATGCGCAAAGCGCCCGTTTTGGCCGACGGGACGGGATGACGGATTTCGGATGACGGGGGATGGAAGGGGAGGCTCTCCGCCATCTGTCGTCCGTCGTCCTTTGTTTCGGGCTGCCGGTCGGGGGCGGTTTTGCCAGAAGGCATTCATATCCCGGCGCGTTGTGCCGGTCATTTTCAGGGAAAGATTTTGGAACATGACGATGTGCCGGCCGTCCGCGAACATGTGGGCGTCGGCGATCACATAAGGCTCGGGAGCATAACCCAGTTCGCGGATTTCAACCTGATAGACCACATGCCGGGTCCGGGGCGTCACCGGGCCCCTGCATTTCAGGATGCTTTTCACTTCCGTGACCGGTTCATAGCAGACGCCGGGCGCATCGCTCACCCAGCCCATGCGCTGAATGAACACGCGAAGGGTGTGGGCGCAGCATTCATACATCAAGGTTCCCGGCATGACCGGATCATCCATGAAATGGCAGGTTAAAAACCAGTCATCCGGATGGATGTCCGCCTGGGCCTGAATCATCCCCAGGCCGTAGCGCCCGCCGTTCGGGTCCAGGGACAGCACCCGGTCGATCAGGCGCATTCTGTCGCCCGGCAGCCACAGGGTTTCTGAAAGGGTGATGTCGGCAAAGAGATTTCCAAAACACCCGGCAAGGTTTCCGGTTCTCAGAGCGTCTACCTGACTGTCCGAGAAGGCTTCCTTTGACCGGGGAACCAGCTCCTTCCAGTCCGGAGGGATTTTACCGGCAGCGGGCGCAAGCTCCGGCTCCGTGAGGATAATGCCGCCCGAGTTATTGACCTCAGTTTCGGTGAAAAAGCCGGCGCATCCGTCTTCCATGGTGATTAAAAGCGTGTCCGCGATAAAGCCCTTGAAATGAAAAAAGAAAAGCCAGGTTTGCCCCTGACGGACGAAGCGCTCGATTTCGATTTCATAGCGGATGACATCCCCCGGCTGCGGCAGCCCGCGATGGAACTGAACCGCGGCGTCCAGCAGGCGGTAGGTCCGAAGTCCCTTGACCTCAAGATCGATGCCAAGATAGGCGCACAGAAATAGATCGGCCTGACCCGCCTCCACGGAGATGCATACCGGGGCGTGTCCCCCGTCCAGATACCAGGCGCCCAGAACCACGTCATGCTCGGTCACCACACGCCCCGGGCCAAGGGATGCTTTTTGGCCCGAAACGCTCAGGATGCGGTCCACCAGCATCAGGGGCGCGTCCGGAAGCCGGACTCTGGCAGGAAAAGTGTCCACTTCGGCAAACTCCGGCCCCAGAACCCTTGCCGCGGATCCGACGGCAAATTCCATGCAGAGGGATCGGGGATAGGCGATGGCGGATGACCCTGGTAAGGTGGAAAAGGATGATAGCGTGAGGGCTTGGAGGCATTGGCGCAGTTGCCGGCCGTCATCGTCGGATGGTTGCGTCAGTTGCTGCTGAATGAGGTGCTGTACAAGCTCGGCCTGCAGGGCAAAGCCGTCTGCAAAGTCCCGGCTCAGTTCATCGGAAAATCTCAGAAAGGATGCATGTGCATCTGATGTGGCGTTTGCAGTTTCAGCAACGGCCTGCAGCAGTTCCGGAGGATACAGCGCCGGAGCTGTGATATTTGTTTCAGCAATGGCCGTTGACCGTTGACTGTTGTCCGCAAACGGTAAATGGTCAACGGTCAACGGAATTGTTTCAGAATCAACGGGCGCTTCCACGAGCACGGCCGTGGTCATTTTCGGAAATTCCGGGCTGAACGGCTTGCCTCCGGTTGCAAGAATTTGGATGCGGCCGGTTGATTGGAGTGTTGCCGGATATGCCGACTCACCGTACAGGGGCGAAAGATCGATGAAAATCCGTTCCGCGGCCAGCGCCGCCAGCAGTTTCAAAATGGAGAGAGCTTCGTCTTCTCCGCGGGAGCTTGCGGAAACCGCCAGATGCGGCCGATCTTCAAGGATGCGGGAAATCATCCGGGTGCAGCTTGAATGGGGTCCCTGTTCAAGGAAAACGCGAATCCCGTCCGCATGGGCCTGATGAATGGTTGCGGTAAAATCAAACCCCGACATGGCCTGCCGGGTGATGGCATCGGCTGCGCTTTCCATATTCAAGGCATATGCGCGGCTCAGCGCGCAACTGTAAAAACGGATATCATCGGGCTGAACGGTCGGAAACCGGTGAAGTTCGCGGTAGGCTTTCCGGATGGGGGCGGCCGCATCGCAGTGAACCGTTACAACGCCGTCCAGAAAGACGGCTTCGCATTTTAACGCAGCGATGACGCCTTCGACATCCGGGCGGTTGCCGCCGATGACGCATTCCTCCGGCGTATTGACGATCAGGAGCCGGGCAAGTGGAAACAAAGGCAGTAGGCTTTTGACGGCATCCGAAGGCCGGTTGACTGCCACAACCTTCCAGTCAAAAGGCGATGGTTGAGCGATACGCCACGCTTTCCGGGCCGCGTTGCAGGGGCCGGCCAGTTCCGTGCGGAACAAGGGGCTTTGGGACAGCCGGGACAGCATCTGCCCGCGATCCGGCCATGCGCCCAGGGCAAAGAGGCCCGAAGTCTCCCCCAGGCTGTAACCGATCGCAGCCTTTGGAAATATGCCGAAGGATTTGATCAGACGGGTCATGACGCTGCCGTGAACCACCTGGCCGAAGATCGGAATCAGGGGATCAGCGGAAACGGCGCTTGTGGCCTCGGTTTCCCAGCCGGGAGCCCAGGACTGCCTGAAAGGCATGTAGGCTTCGGGAACCATCTGGGTTTTCAGTGCAAGGGTTTCCGCGTCCATTTGGCGCAGAATCTCGGGCCAGGTTGCGGCCAGGGTTCTTCCCATGCCCACAGAGTGATTGCCGGAGCCGGGAAATACGAAGGCGATCGCATTGGATGCCCCCATGGGCCGGGGCGAATAAACGATGCCGAACCTGCCGCTGATTCGGCGGGCGACGCCGTTTGACACGGCCTGCCGGGCCTCTGCGATCAGGATTTTGAGCTGCTCGGGCGTTTCCGCGATCAGGCTGACGGCGTATGGGTTTTGGGCAGACAGGGGATGCATCCGGAACCATGACCCGGCCGCCTGATCCAACTGAGCCTGCGTTTGCCAAAAGTGCCGGTCCAGCAGATTCAGGCCGCTGATCAGCGCATCCGAGTCCTTACCTTCAACGATGAAAAGCCCGCTGCCGATTTGCCCGAGGGGACGTCTGCGCTCCCGGTCGACGCATACTCCGATCGCTGCGGGTAAAGGGGATTCATGGGCTTCCAGAACCACGTGGCTGCAAGCCCCGCTTGCGGTCTGGGCGGCGCAGCAGGCCCTTCTTGGGCCGTCCTTGCGGTTTCTTGCCCAGTACTGGGAAAACGCCGGAAAATGAAAAGGCTTGCCGCGCCACAGGTTGCCCGGCGGCCGGGTATAGCCGGGAAGCGGCGGCAGGATTTCCTGATACAGGCACAAACAGGTCTTGATCAGGGAGGCCATGCCTGCGGCAGCTCCCGCATGGCCGATGACGGACTTGGCGGAGCCGACGGCGACACTTGCAAAATCCTCCTGAAACAGGTCGTTCAGCGCCCTTGCTTCAAGCTCGTCTTCATCCCGATGCCCGCTGCCGTGGGCTTCAAAATAACCGATGGCGGAAGCTGCGATCCCGGCTTCATCCAGGCTTTTCCGAAGCGATCTGGAATATGCCGCCGGGTTGTTTTCAGCTCCGGCGCAGGCAGATCCCATGCCCTTAATGACGGCATAGACGCGGTTCCCGTCCGCCATGGCCCGATCCAGTGGCTTTAGAACCACAGCAGCCGCGCCTTCACCCGGAAGCGTGCCGTCGGCGGAGCAGTCAAACGGGCGGATCCCGCCCGTGGTAGAAAAAGGCTGGATGCCGTTAGCAACCAGAATGCTGCGGATATCGCCTGCCATATCCACGGCGCCGACCAGCATGGCGTCCGCTTCGTTTTTTTGAAGCAGGCGCGCGGCAATGTCAAGGGCGCTGAGCCCCGATGCGGCGTCCGCGGAAACCGTAAAGCAGGGAGCGCCCATGCCGAATTCTCGCGCAACCCGGCTGGAGATGATGCCGGCCAGGGCGCCAAGCGTCCGGGACGGGTTCAGGGCAGGGCCGAAATCATCTTTCAGGGATTTCAGCCAAACAGCTTTCCGGGCTTCATCCAGGGAAAGACCGGCCTGTTTCAGCCAGTCTGCATGCGTCGCGTCAAGGCTCCACCGGACATGGAAATCCGTTGCCTCCATGTCAAAGCCCATCCCGATGACGGCTCCCATGCGGGGCCGAAGCATTCGGGAAGCAAATCCTGCGTCTGTCATCGCCCGTCGGGATACTTTCAGCATGAGTAGGTGCTGAAGCAAGATGTCGGGGATTTCATTGGGCGGAATGTGCAGATCGCTCAGCTCCAGCGTGATCTCCGCGATGTATCCGCCGGGAAGATCCGGAAAATCCAGAAGGGCGGCTGCGATCGGATCGCAGCCTTTCCAGCGTCTTTCCGGGCGATTTCGGATGCCGGATTTTCCGGACAGGACCGCTTCCTGGAAGTCCCTTAAGGTTTGAAAGCCGCCGAAGCAGGCATCCATGCCCACAACGGCGATATTCAGGGGCGATCTACGGATGACGGATGACGGATGACGGTTTATAGTTTCTGCCGTCTGCCGTCTGCCGTCTGTCGGCAGAGAAATATCCGGCGCCCATTCTTCTAAAAGCACATGGCCGTTGATGCCACCGAACCCGAAGGCGCTGATTGCCGCGCGCCGGGGAATGCCCGGATCTCTTCGCAGCCAGGGCTCGGCCAGGGTCTGCACGCGAAAAGGGCTGCCGTGAAGCGGGCTGTTTTCGGATGGAGCGGTAAAATTCAGGGACGGGGGCAGGGTTTGGTTCTTGATGGACAGAAGCGTTTTGATGAGGCCTGCGGCCCCGGCCGCGGTCAGCAGGTGACCGATCATGGATTTGACGGAGCCGATGGCGCACCGGCCGG
>JBBIPX010000093.1:0-13660 GCA_037442625.1 Desulfobacteraceae bacterium | reverse complement strand
GGGGAAGGGCCGCAGGCCCGGCGTTGAAGTTGTGAATGCGTTTTTCAGACATGAATTTCCTCCAGAAATATAAATATAATGAAGACCACGCCCCATTTATCGGGAAAGTGGAAGAAAATAAGTCAAACTTATGAATTCATATTCGTCCTTTCAGGCATGAGAAGTCAAATAGAATTTTTTGTTGATATATCTGGAAATGATATTGAGATAGAAGATCGGGCTGGAAATGAATCATCGCGGCAGAATAAAAAAGGGATGATACTTTTTGGCGAAAGAATCATCCCCGAGGCAAGGAAACAGATTGGTGCAAGGGGGGCAAGCGGTGAGATCAGTCCTCGTAAAATGAGATGGGGGCAACGCCGATATGCACTTCTTTAACGCCCCGGATGGCCCAGGCGTGGGTTTTCAGGGAATTTTCCATATCCTGCTGGAGCGTTTCGGAAACCTTGGTCTTGATGTGCACGATGCCGTTTTCCGCGCACACTTCAACCGCCGGGCTCAATTCGATCAGCGCGGCCTTGACTTCCGCACTCAGGGCCAGATTTTCCAGGTCCTGCTGCGATTCCGGCGTTTTTTGAAACTGCGGCATGCCGACCGTGTGGCAGATGATATCCACGGCGTTTTCCACGGAGATCTTCCGGGTATGGATGACCAGATCATAGAGCTGCGAATCGGTTGTATTGATGCCGTAAAGAAACTGGGACCATCTGTTTCGCTCGTCGTCGTCCTTGAGCAGCAGCCGCCTGGCTTCTTTTTCGGAAATGCTTTTCCGTTCCATTTCCAGTTTGACCCTTTCCTCGATATCGGCGATGATCCGTACCTTCAGGACATGGGATACCCCTTTAAGAAAAAAATGTCCGGCCAGGCCGTGATATACGATATTGTCTTCGCGCATGACTTTCAGAAATGCCGTTTGAATCAAGGACATGTAGCGTTCTTTTCCGACACCGAACCTGTCCAGAATGGACGGGGCGTCATGAATGGCTCTTTCCAGCTTGATTTCCGGAATATTGAACAATTCGGAAGTATCCAGAAGAATATCTCTGGAAAGGCAGTCATATCCCAGTCTCCGGGCAACGCCTTCGGCGACTTCCTTTCCTCTGCTGTAAGAACCGCGTGAAATGGTGATAATGGACATAAATAACGAGCCCTTTGTGTTAGAGTAAATAAAAACAAGCCGCCGGCACCCGAAGCTCGGGGCGCCAGCGGCTGAACAGAACCATTTTTTATACTATAAACCTTCAGTCTGATTTTTTCAAGCTTTGCCGAAGCTCTGCTCCAGTGAAACGGCAGGCTTGCGCCCTTTCCACATGCTCACCAGAATAATGGCTGCGCCTGTCATCAAGGCAATGCACATGGTGATGAAGCTGATCCGTTCCAGAATAAGAATGGTTGAGGATTCAAACGACAGAACCTTCAATTCGGTGAGATATTTTGGAAGGGCAAGCAGCCGGCTGACCGCCACAATCAGCATCAATACGCTCATGACGATTTTGATCATGCTCTCTTTGACATATGTGGTTCCGATGGCGCCGAGTTGAACCCCGAAAAGAGATCCGCCCAGAATGATCAGAACCAGCCGGATATCGACCATCCCGTGCATGGCCCAGTTGACGGTTCCTGCAAATCCCATCACGAAAGCAATCACCAGTTCGGTGGCGGATGCGAATATACTGGATGCGCCCAGCACGTAAATCATGCCCGGTACGCCGATAAATCCGCCGACGGCTATGGTTGCCGCCAGCATTCCGGTTGCAAGGCCCACGGGAACCGTAAACCAGAAGGATATGGTTATATCGGCGCGCTTGAAGTGGATCATGGGCGGCAGGTGAATGGCCTGAAGTTTTTTTGCAAGCGCGGATGTCTTTTCCTTGCCGTCGCCGGCGGATGATTTCAATGCGTCATAAAACACATAGCCTCCGACGATAATCAGGATGGTCACAAAACTGAGACTGACATAGAGATTCGATCCTACCTGCCCCCATTTTTCCAGAACCAGTTGCTGGAATTTAATGCCGATCTGAACGCCGACTCCGGCCGATATCGCCATGTACAGTCCCAGTTTGATATCCACCTGGCCGTATTTATAACGCTTGATCGCGCCGATCATGGATTTCGGGAATTTATGGCACATGTTGCTGGCCACGGCCACCGTTCCGGGAACCCCCAGGCTCATCATGCCGGGGGTCAGGACAAAGGCCCCCCCGGAGCCGATAAAGCCGCTGACCAAGCCGCCGATGAATCCGAGAAAAAACAGGAAAGAGATGTTGACAACCGTCAGATCGATAAATTGTACGGCATCTAAGTTCATTTGATCACTCCTTGTGCGTTTATTGCTTTTTGATGGCGGATATGGATAAACATACCGTTATATTTTATGAAACGGGTTGACATAGGCATAAGCGCGCGGTCTCTTTTGGACTTTTTTGGTCTGGGTGACGGTTTTGCCGACCGAAGGCTGCAGCGCATCTTTTTTCATGGGTTTGATACCCATCAGGGACCAGAAATTGCTGGCGAATGCGCCGTGTGCGAATGAAAAAATAAAAACGGTCGCTACCGGCAGCGCGGCATACAACCCGCCCTTGGTAAAATAGCTCATGACCTTATCCGCGTTCCAGAAAACACAGCCATAAAGGGCTGCCGTAATCAGTCCGTATCCGATTGTCTTTTTGATTTCGTCATTTCGCTGCTGCTTGGTTTCTCTGGTCATGGGTTTTCCCTCCGGATGAAGCTGGTTTGATGATAAACTGAAGACCGGTATGGTCACATCTTCCGATAGTTGCGTTTTGGTATGTTCAGAATCGGTCACGACAAACTCGATCCGCCGGACGGTATGCAGGACGGCATCCGCGACGGCCGAAATTTCTCCGAACCGAATGTCGTGATCACAATGGACATCCTTGCCGGCGGCTTTCTGTTTGAAGTTGCGGAGACTTTTCAGGGTTTCATGATACCGGGCGGCGCCGGACACGGCCGCGGCGGAAGTGGAGCCCTCGCCCTGCGGCATGACGCTGACAACAAAAAGATCATATTTCATGCGCTGAGCCAGTTGAATGGCATAGCCTGAAAGCGCATCATTCAAGCTCTCGGAATTTCCGATCACCAGGATTTTGCGCTGCTCCGTTCCCGCTGTTTCATTGCCTTGATAGGATAACATTTGATTATTTCCGATTTGATCTGTTATGGATAATTGACGATGGCATCAAATCTGTTGCTTTATGGCTTATTCAAGAATGGTGCCAAAGACGCCATTTGTTTTTATACTGTTGAAATAATGCATGATAAATATTATTTTGCCGGGTATCGGCAAAGATGATACATGTTGCATTCTGTAACGCGATTTGCTCATAAATGTTATTGGCAATAAAATCATGAAGATATTCGCTGTTACAAAAAAACAGTGTTTGTTTCATTTTGCAACGAAAGGGGAAATGGATGATTTTTTTCAAGAAATTTGACAAACCGGAAGATGAGCCTGCCGCTCCGGAATCGGATCTGGCCCAACTTCGCGCTTCAATCAAAAAACAACTGCCCGAAAACATTGCCTGTATTGCGTTGAAAGAACTGGATCGCCTGGATAAAACCGATCCGTCCATTCCGGAATACGGCATCGGACTGAGTTATATCGAATTTCTGATTTCCCTGCCCTGGACTCAGACCACTGACGACAATCTGGATATCAGGCGCGCCGAAGAAATATTCACATCCCAGCATTACGGACTGGCGCAGGTGAAGGACCGGATTCTGGAATTTCTCGCTGTCAGAATCCTTTTCAATATCCGTTCGTTTCATGTGCTGGTTGTGGATGATGAAGACATCGCCCGCACCAACCTGGAATACATTTTAAAAAAGGAAGGCTATCACGTATCGACGGCGGTCAACGGCGCGGATGCCCTGGAAAAAGTCCTGGCCGGCGAATTCGATCTGATCCTTACGGATTTGAAAATGGAAAAAATGGACGGCATGCAGCTTGTGGAATCCGTAAAACGCGTATCCCCCCATACGGATATCGTTATGATTACCGGATTTGCAACAGTCAGCTCGGCTGTGGACGCCCTGAAAAAAGGCGCTGCCCATTATCTGCCCAAGCCGATCAATCTGGATGAACTGCGGGCGACCGTCCGCCAGATTCTCGAGAAAAAAAAGCACAAGCTCATGACCCGAAGCCCGATTCTGTGTTTTGCGGGCCCTCCCGGGACCGGAAAAACATCCATCGGAAAAGCCGTTGCCGAAGCCCTGGAACGCAAATTCATCCGGCTTTCGATGGCCGGCTTCCGGGATGAGGCGGAACTCAGGGGGCACCGGCGCACCTATGTCGGGGCCATGGCCGGCCGCATTATCAGCGAGATTAAGCGGGTCGGCGTTAAAAACCCGGTTTTCATGCTGGATGAGCTGGATAAAATCGGCCAGGATTTCCGGGGAGATCCGGCCTCCGTTCTGCTGGAGATACTGGATCCGGAACAGAACGCGCAATTCATGGATCATTATGTGGATATTCCATTTGATCTGTCTTCCGTCATGTTTATCGCAACCGCCAACATGGTGGAGAAAATACCGGCGCCCTTGCTGGACCGGCTCGAGATCATCCAGTTCACCGGATACACGGAAAACGAAAAACATGTCATCGCCAGAAACCACATCATTCCCAGGCAGCTCAGAAATCACGGGCTTTCCCACGATCGGCTGGCGTTTTCAGATACCGCCATTACCCGGATTATCCGCGACTATACCCGGGAGGCCGGCCTTCGCAATCTGGAACGCGAATTCGCCAATGTGTGCCGCAAGCTGGCCCGGATCTGCCTGGACAACCCGGACAATACCTGCGTGGTCGATGTGGAAGACAGTATCGTCGAGCAGCTCCTGGGGCCGCGCAAATACACGCATGAAATCGCGGAAACCGAGAATCAGGTGGGCGTTACTACCGGACTGGTCTGGTCCGAGCTGGGCGGAGAAATCATATTTGTTGAAGCAACCAGAATGAAGGGAAGCCAGCAGCTTATTTTGACAGGGTCCCTGGGAAATGTGCTTCAGGAATCGGCACAGACGGCGCTCAGCTTCCTGCGCAGCCATGGGGAGGATTTCGGCGTTCAACCGGATTTTTTCAAGGACGCCGACATTCATATCCACTTTCCCTGCGGCGCCATTCCCAAGGACGGCCCGTCCGCCGGAATCACCATCGCCCTTGCGCTGATATCCCTTCTGACCCAGAGACCGGCCCGAAGGGATGTGGCCATGACCGGGGAGTTGACGCTGAACGGCCGGATTCTGCCGATCAGCGGCGTTCGCGAGAAAATTCTGGCAGCCCAACGGGCGGGCATCAAGGTTGTGATATTCCCCAAACGAAACGAAGTGGATGTAAACACTCTGGAGCCGGAATCCAGTGAAGGCCTGGAAGTGCTGCTGGCGGATGATATCAAATCCATCGCGGAGCGGGTCATTGAATAAATAAAGGGGGGTGTTTCCGTTGAAATCCATGACAATCCGGGGGAAAATCATCACGGTTTTTGCGATTTTTCTGACCAGTGTGGCGGCTCTGACGATCTTTGACTGGTGGAGCATCGAGACCATACAGCAGAAAGTGACGGTCAGCGAATTTTTCGAGGATATGTTCAACAATATTCTGGAAGCGCGCCGCTACGAAAAGAATTTCCTGTTTTATCACGACCGGGGCAGCCTGGATGAAAACCTTGTTTATATCCATAAAGCCATTGAAATTGCGACAAACATGGATAAGGATATCGCGCGGGTCGTCGGCAAGGATTATCTGCGGTTCCGGCAGGATTTGAATGATTATAAATCCATGATCGAAACTTTTGTATCCCAGCAGGGCAGCCTTGTCACCGAGAAACAGGAAGAATCCATCCGCCTGAAGGGAAAGGCCATCGGCGACTTTGCCGAAAAACTGCTTTCGCTGAAGCGCGAGAGAATTCACCTGGCGCTTGCCGGAATACTGGGAATGCCGTTGATGTTTCTTGCGATTTTTGTCGTGCTTTCCATGCTGATCGTGCAACTGCTCTTTAACCGGATTCTAAAACCCCTTGCCCTGATCCGCCGCACCATCGACCGTGTCGCCCTGGGGGATCTGAGCCCCATCCACTATGAAGAAAACGCCAAGGATGAAATTTCCCTGCTGATTTACGCCTTTAACCGAATGGCGGGGGAGCTGGAATCCAAGCAGGAGCAGTTGGTCCAGTCCCGGAAAATTGCGGCTATCGGCACGTTCACAGCCGGCATTGCCCATGAGTTGAACAACCCGATCAACAACATCTATCTGACGGCGGAATCGATCCTGGAAGATTACGGCGCGCTTGCCGAATCGGAAGCAAAGGAACTGCTTTCGGATGTACTGAGCCAGGCGGAACGCGCCGGGGATATCATCAAAAACCTTTTGGATTTTTCGCGAAACGAGATGCCTTCTTTTACGGAACTGGATATCAAAGAGGTGATTCAAAAAGCCCTGAAACTGGTCAAAAACCAGACCATGCTGTCCGGAATCGGGGTGGAGACCGTTTTCGCGCCGGATATTCCCGACGTTAAGGGTAATTTTCGCAATCTGGAGCAGGTTTTTTTAAATCTGTTTATTAACGCCATCCAGGCAATGTCCGGCGGCGGATCCATCAGGATCAACGCATCCCGCACACCGGATAAATACGTTAAAATCTCTGTTCAGGATACGGGGGTCGGCATCAAACCGGAAGACCTGGAACATATTTTCGAGCCGTTTTACACCACGAAGGCGGTCGGCAGGGGGACGGGTCTCGGGCTTTCGGTAACGTATGCGCTGATTAAAAAACATGGGGGATATGTTGAAGTGCAGAGTCAGGTGAAAAGCGGCACCATGTTTACGATTTATCTGCCGGTTCCGGATACAGGCGGGGAAAACTGATGAAGATACGCATCGCAGTCATCGATGATGAACGGATTGTCGGAAGCCGCCTGAAAACCGCCCTGGAAAAGGCAGGTGAAAATTTGTGCGGCTTTCCCTGTGATGTCGAGGCCTTCACCGCGGTGGAACCCTTTTTCCAGCAACTGGCCTGCAAAGGCTTCCATCTGGTTTTTACGGATCTGAAAATGCCGGACGCTGACGGCATGACGGTTATGGAACAGATAAAAAAACTGAGCCCGGATACGGAAGTCATCATCATCACCGGCTACAGCTCCATCAATTCGGCCATAGAAGCCATTAAAAAAGGTGCTTTCCATTACAGCGTCAAGCCGCTCAAGCTGGATGAAATCCGGCTGCTTGCCAAAAACGCCATTGAAAAAATCCGGCTGCAGTCTGAAAACCGAAGTCTTCGGGAGGCCATTGCCCAAAGAGATTCCCTGACCAGCATCGTGGGCGCCAGCACCGCCATGCAGGCGGTTTTCGCGATCACGCGAAAAGTGGCGCCCGTGGACTGCAACGTGCTGATTCAGGGAAGAAGCGGCACCGGCAAAGAACTGGTGGCCCGCGCCATCCACGATTTGAGTCACCGGAAAAATTCTCTTTTTGTAGCCTTTAACTGCGGGGGGTTTACCGAAGAGCTTATCAGCAGCGAGCTTTTCGGGCACGAAAAAGGTTCCTTTACCGGGGCCTCGACCACGCAGATCGGCCTGATCGAATCGGGCGCGGGCGGCACGGTGTTTCTGGATGAAATCGGTGAAATGCCGCATTCCATGCAGGTAAAGCTGCTTCATGTCATTCAGGAAAAACGGATTTTCAGGGTCGGCGGCGTTCGTCCGATTGACCTGGATATCCGCATCGTCGCCGCCACGAACCGGGATTTGAAAAAAGAAGTCGAAGCCGGCAACTTCCGGGAAGATCTGTTTTATCGCCTGAATGTCGTCAACATCCAGATGCCGAGCCTGTTGGAGCGCAGGGATGACATCCCCCTGCTGATCGCGCATTTTATCGATAATTTCAACAAGGTCTTTGGGAAAAAAATCAAGGGACTTTCTTCACAGGCACTGGAGATCCTGATGCATTATGATTTTCCGGGAAACATTCGGGAGCTTAAAAACATCATCGAGCGGGCGGTTGCGCTGACCGACCAGGGCCGCATACAAGTGGCCGACCTGCCGCCGGACCTCCAGAAACTGGATTTTAAAACCTTTGAAACACTGGAGATGGAAACCCTGGAAGAAATGGAAAAACGCTACATTACCACGATACTTGAAAGAACCAATTACAACCGCCATCTGGCCGCCAAAATCCTGGGCATTCCCCGCACGACGCTCTGGCGAAGGCTAAAGGAATACGGCATCGATCCTGATTATCTGCTTACCTGAAATCCACGGCGCCTCTCGCGCGTCACTATACGCGGGAGTGGCTGAATCGTGTTCCATTGTGAAACGCTGAATATCTCACCGGTTTTGCACGGCTTTTCATATTCCCATCTCTTTTGATGTTCCAGACTGAAACATCGTCTTGGCCGATATATCCCCCCGAGATAAGGCCCTCTTTTGAATCCGATATGTT
This sequence comes from Desulfobacteraceae bacterium, assembly GCA_037442625.1. Classification (GTDB taxonomy): domain Bacteria; phylum Desulfobacterota; class Desulfobacteria; order Desulfobacterales; family Desulfatirhabdiaceae; genus RAAP-1. The sequence continues at coordinate 5,202 of JBBIPX010000093.1, read as the reverse complement.
TTAATCCAATATTCCAGCCTGTTGTCGATATATTTTAAAGATGGCATGCATATTGATTACAGGGAGTATCAGACAGCATTTTGAAAAGGGAAAATAAGTGGATGGAGCATATTCTGGTGAGCTTGGACATCCGGCAGGATGCCGATAGCCTTTATCCGCGCTTGAATCAGGACGAGACGGGCGGTTTTCTGGCAGCGGCATATCGGGCCATTCATCTGGCGGAACGGATCAAGGCCAAGGTCCATTGTCTGCTCATATATCAAAACCCGGCGTCATCCCGGACAGACACTTTCACGGGCCTTGATGATGCGGCTAAAAAACATCTCGAGTTGATGATCGAAAAAGCCAGATCCAACGGGGTGAGCGTGCATTATTACATTGCAACCGGGAATTTTGAAACCGAAGTCATCCGGTTTGTCGCGGAGAAGAAAATCACGTTGCTGATTCTCGGTCTTCCCCACGGAGAATCTGAAAACGCTCTGGAATTCAAGAAATCGCTGAATGCGATCCGCCAAAACGTCCGGTGCGCCATCGAACTGGTGCGCCGAAAAGAACCCTTAATACGGAGGAAATAACATAATGACTGTACCCTGGCATCTTTACCTGCCGATTGCAGGCAACAGCGTGAACATTCTGCTGGTTTTCGGAATGGGCGGCATTGTCGGTCTTCTATCGGGCATATTCGGAGTCGGCGGCGGCTTTCTGATGACCCCGCTGCTGATCATGATGGGGATTCCGCCGACGGTTGCCGCGGCTTCCGATTCCAATCAGATCGTCGGCGCTTCCACGGCCGGGACGATTGCCCATTTTCGCATGGGCAATGTGGATATCAAAATGGGACTCCTGCTTCTTGTCGGCGGCGTTATCGGCGGAACCGGCGGAGTCCAGCTCATCAAGGTTCTGAACCGTCTGGGCAGCGCGGATTTTCTGATTTCCGTCACTTATGTACTGATGCTGGGCTTTATCGGCATTTACATGTTCCAGGAAAGCCTTCAGGCCATGAGAACCCGGCATAAGAAACCGCCGGCATCCGCTTCCAAGCCCTCGACGTATGCCCGGATCGTTCAATCATTGCCGGGACAGATCATGTTCGACAAATCTGGCGTCCGGCTCTCCATCCTGATGCCGTTGATCCTGGGCGGATTTGTCGGCGTGCTTTCCGCGATCATGGGGGTCGGCGGGGGATTTATCATGGTTCCCGTCATGGTGTATCTGCTGCGAATGCCCATGCATGTCGTGGTCGGGACCAGCCTTTTTCAGATTCTGTTTACCTGTGTGAATGTCACCATCATGCAGGCATACAGCAATCACACGGTCGATTTTGTCCTGGCCCTGATACTGCTGCTGGGCTCAACGATCGGCGCCCAGTTCGGCGTCCGGATCAGCAAAAAACTAAAAGCCGACCAGTTGAAGATTCTTCTGGCATCCCTGGTGCTGGTCGTCATGGTCAAGATGCTGGTGGATCTGCTGCTCACCCCGAACATCCTGCTGGCGTATATCGGAGGACATTAAATGAAAAGTACATGTGCCGGAATCATCACGTTTTTTATGCTTATGGCAACCGCGCCGCTGTTGAGAGCCGAGGAGCTCCTCCAGGTCTCCCCGTTCCCGGACGGGGTATCCATCGGCACTTTTTACAGTGGAACAAAGATTGCCATCAGCGGAACTTTGCCTGCGGACAGTGATGTCGTGATTCGAATGACCGGTGAGGCGGCCCCCCTCCGGATGAAAAAAAAGGGGAAAGTCTTCGGACTGTTGTGGATGAACCGCGATACCGTGACCTTTGATTCCGTTCCGAAAGCTTTTTTGCTCCATACGCCTCCCAATTTGGAGGATGTTTTCAAGACCCGGCAGAAAGATTCTCCGGTCTGGCAGCTCGGACTGATGGCCCTTGAAGAGAAAATCACCGTCAGTCCGGATCCGGGGGACGGCCGGACCGTGGTTAAGGAACTCTTGAAACTCAAGGAAAAAGAAGGCATATATGCGGTCAGCGGCAATGTCCATTATGCGCCGGTCTCCGATGGCCGGAAAAAATTTGAGGCGGAAATCACCATTCCCCCCAAACTTTCTCCGGGCGCTTACAAGGTTGAAGCCTTTCTGATTCAAAATGGAACCATCGCCGCAATCGATGATCATTCCCTGACCGTGGCGCTGGAAAGTTTTCCGAAAATACTGTCTTTGCTTGCATTTGACCATGGCGCGATGTATGGCGTTCTGGCGACCCTGATTGCGGTTGTGGCTGGACTTTTAACCGGATTTTTCTTCAAGGGCGGCAAGGGCGCGCACTAAATGTGCCGGGACTGAAGGTTCATGCTTGATTTTCATTGTAGCCATCAAGGATAAAGAAAATGATAGATGATATATTGCGCTTTATCCGGGGCATGAAAAATTATCTGAAGCAATACCGCAGTCTGGAAACAGAATACCCTTTTGCCAAGCTTTTCAAAAAGTTTCAGAATATTCTGGCGGCAAATAACGAGTCTCTGGAATTGATTGCGGATATGGGAGACAAACTCAGCGGGGAGTATGTCTTTGACCGGCAATACATCCTGTCGACATATGAGCAGTTGAAGAATCAGATATATCGGCTGATATTCGACCTCAATACCCTGTCCCCCGGAAAGTATGTCCGGCTCTTTGATGTGTTTGAAGAGATTCATGACACGATTCAGCAGGCGCTTTCCGGAAAATGGGTGCTCCCCCGGGGCGATGCCGCAATGCCCTACACAGAGCTGAGTCTGGACATGTATGAGCTGGTCGGCAATAAGAACGCCAACCTGGCTGAAATCCGAAACACCCTGGAGCTGCCGACGCCGGACGGATTTGCCATTACCACCAGCGCTTTTCGGGCGTTTCTGGAAAAAAACAAACTGGATGATTATCTCCAGCAGGCCATGGATTCCTGGGATCCAGCGGATGAAGCCGCAACGGAAGAATTCGCCGCCGATATCCAGAATCACTTCCTGAACGGCGGGTTTCCTCTGGAAGTCACGCGCCAGATCCAATCCGCAATCGACATGCTTCAGGACAAAAGCCCTAAAAAAGCCCTGTTCTTTGCCGTAAGAAGCAGCGCATGGGGTGAGGACGGCATTCACAGCTTTGCGGGCCAGTACAAAACCTTTTTGAATGTTCCCGCGGACCAGTTGCTGGGCAGTTATCGAAAAGTGCTGGCCAGCGCCTATTCTCCGGGCGTTTTGTCTTACCGGCATCAAAAAGGCTTTCATATCCATGAACTGGCGATGTCGGTGGGATGCCAGGCAATGGTGAAAGCAAGGGCCAGCGGCGTCATTTATACAATGGACACGCTTTCTTCGGAAAATGACGTTCTTCTGGCGACAGCGGCCTGGGGTCTTGGCGCCCCGGTGGTGGACGGCAGCGCGGCGGCGGATCAGTACCGGATCACCCGGACGCCGCCGCATGCGCTCTGCGGTTTTAACGTGGTTCACAAGGCCTCCATGATGGTTGCGGCGGAAAACGGCGGAACAAAGCTGATGCCGGTACCGGAGGAACTCCAGCAAAAGGCGTGTTTGACGCCGGAGACGGCTCAAAAACTGGCGGAGATTGCGCTCTCGATCGAGCGCTATTTTAAAAGGCCCCAGGATATTGAATGGGCCATAGACGAGCAGGACCGGGTGATGATTCTTCAGGCCCGGCCGCTGAATATCCAGTTGCAACCCGGATGTCCGAAGGATCAGCTCGAGATATCCGCAGCGGTTCACCCCGTGCTGTTAAAAAACCAGGGCGTTGTGGTCCAGCGCGGCGTGGCGGCCGGAAAGGTGTTCATTCTGGAGAACAATGCCGATATCCTGAACATTCCTTACGGCGCCATCCTGGTGGCGCGGCACACATCTCCGCGCCTAGCAAGGGTGATGCGCAAGGTTCACGGGATTCTGACGGATGTGGGATCTCCCATGGGACACATGGCAACCATCGCCCGCGAATTCCGGGTTCCGGCCATCGTGAATACCGGCATCGCCACGCAGGTTCTGAAAACCGGCGATGAGGTCACCCTGGATGCCACCCAGAATATTGTTTATGCGGGTTACGCCAAGGACCTCTGCTATGATGAAATCACCGCCGAAGATGTATTTGAGGAGTCCTACGAATATCGCCTGCTTCGCCGGATTCTGCGGAAAATCAGCCCGCTGAATCTGCTCGATCCACATGACAAAAACTTCAGGCCGTCCGGTTGTCAGACCGTGCACGATATCATCCGGTTTGTTCATGAAAATGCGGTCAAGGAACTGATTCACCTGGGAGATACCCGCATCGGCCACAGTGACACCGCTTCCAGAAGGCTCAAACTGGGCATTCCCCTGGGACTGGTTGTCATTGATATCGGCGGCGGCGTCCAGGCCCGGAATGCATCGGCAAAAGACATCGGCCCGGAAGACATTGCCTCGGTTCCCATGAAGGCGTTTCTGGAAGGGCTGACGGCTCCGGGGATGTGGAGTACGGAGCCCATGTCCGTGGATTTCAGCAGCTTCATGTCCAGCCTGACCCGGACCTTTTCCGATTCCACAACCCGCTTCAGCGGACGGAATCTGGCTGTGCTCTCGGCGGAATATCTGGACCTTAATCTGCGGCTCGGGTATCATTATAACATCATCGATGCGTATATCGCCGAAAAACAAAACGACAATTACGCCTATTTCCGCTTTCTGGGCGGCGTAACGGATGTCACCCGCAGGTCCAGGCGCGCCAGATTCATCGGCGAGGTGCTGGAACGATTCAATTTCCGGGTCGAGATCCGCGGGGATCTGGTCGTCGGCCGGATCAAAAAACTGGACCCGGAGGCCATGTATGATAAAGTGAAAATGCTCGGCTGTCTGGTGGCTTATACCCGGCAACTGGATGTTCAGATGCACAGTGAAGAGAATATTGCAGATCACGTAACCGATTTTTTTAAAGGAGCGACCAACCATGACATCGGATCAGAAAACAACCGTATTACTTCTGGATGATGAACCCATAGTCTGCAAGCGGCTTAAACCATCGCTGGAGAAGGCAGGTTATGATGTCGAGGCGTTTACCAAAAGCCGCGAAGCCATGCACCGGCTGACGGAAAAGGAATTTGACATTGCGATTACGGACCTCAAGATGGATGGCATGGATGGCATGGCGTTTCTGACGGAGGTCAAAAAACGGCATCCCGCAACGGAAGTCATTGTGATCACCGGTTTTGCCACGATGGAGACGGCA
>JBBIPX010000092.1:0-13674 GCA_037442625.1 Desulfobacteraceae bacterium | reverse complement strand
TTTTGATCACCTTGAAAAGAACCTTCCGGATTTTGGCTGTCAGGTCAATCGTGTTTTTTCTGATGTTGGCTTTCACTACCGTATTCACAGGGGTCAACGCAAGAAAAATCCCGTTTCCATCGATCTGCCGGCAATCTGCCTGTGATTTGCCTGTGATTAATTTGATATCTTAATCGCTAATAAGCAGTTTTTTTTGAAGCATCCTTACCGGATTGGATGATCAGCTTGACAACATTCCTCGCCTGTGGTTTAAAAACACAATAAAATAATCATTTTCCAATGCAGTGATTCCCTTTTCAACACTTCATTCCTGAAGGCTCGACCGGAGGTAAGCACATTTTATCTCTTGAAGTCGTTCAAGTTAGCTGTTTTATTCATGCGGTAATGACGGACGGTTTTCATTCTGAACGGGAGACGCATGAGCATCGAACAGGATATATTATCCGGTTTACGCCAAATTTCACTCTTTGATTCGGTTGAAGATAACTCCCTTCCGGAACTGGCCAGAAGCATGCAATTCGTGCAACTTGAAGCAGGCCGAACGCTGTTCCGAGAAAACGATTCCGGTGACTGTCTCTATATCATCGTCAAAGGGAATCTGGAAATCATCAAAGCCTGCGGCACTGCGGAAGAGCGGCTGCTCCAAGAATGGGGGCCCGGCAATTATTTTGGTGAAATGAGCATGTTTGATCTGGAAAAACGCAGATCGGCAACCGTTCGTGCGAAATCTCCGGCCTCACTGCTGAAGATGGACCATGCCGCATTTCGCGCCCTGCTCCACCACCAGCCGGACCTTGCCTTTGAAGTCACCCGGCAGTTTAGCCAGCGTCTTCGAAACACCGACAATGCAATCATTCAGGGGCTTCGGGGGAAAAACAGGCAACTGACTGCCGCCTATGCCGAGCTGCAGTCGGCTCAGACACAGATCATCGAAAAAGAAAGACTGGAGCGCGAGCTTCAGGTGGCGCGTGATATTCAGGAAAGCATTCTGCCCCGCACACTTCCGGTGATTCCCGGAATTGACCTGGGAGTGATGATGCACCCTGCAAGGGCGGTGGGCGGTGATCTGTACGACCTGATCACCCTTAAAGAAAACTACCTGGGCGTTGTGATCGGGGATGTCTCCGACAAAGGCGTACCGGCCGCAATTTTCATGGCCCTTGCGCGCAGCCTGCTGCGCGCCGAAGCCTCCCGCATGGCCCCGCCGGCCGATGTGCTCCGCGAGGTCAACCGTCACCTGCTGGACATGAACACCGCCGGGCTTTTCATTACAGTCATCTATGGCGTGCTGGACTGCGATCAGCGCCAATTCACATTCGTGCGCGCCGGACATGAAATTCCCTTTTTCTTCATGAAAGACGGAACGGAAATACTGCCGGGCAGCGGCCATGGCCGGGCGCTGGGCCTTTTTGATGAAGTTATGCTTGAAGAAATGCGTGTTGCCCTTCCGCCCGGAAGCCGGATCGTACTGTACACCGACGGTGCGACGGACGCCGTCAACCCCGATAATGAGCGGTTCGGGCGTGAGCGCCTTCGCGAAGCCATGCGCCGCCATCTTGGGTCATCGGCACAAGATTTCTGCGAAGCGATGTTTCAGACCATCACCCGGTTCCAGAACAGTGCATCACAGGCTGACGATGTCGCGATGGTGGCCATAGACATTCAATAACCACCGGGTCCCCCGCAATCTCAGAATTTTTGCGGACTTGTTTACGCTTCGGCGTCGCAGCAGCAATCGGAGGCGTACCATAAATCTATTTCATGGCCCAGCGCAAACTCCTTTACATCGGTTCTGGACTTGAACCAGTCTGAAACAAATTCCATGTCCGCCGCATCCGGGCTGGAATATCGTTTGTTTCTGGCAATGATTCCTTCCCAGGAATCATCGGTGGAACAGCCGCCACCGAAAACAAGGCCCCTTGCCTCGATTGCATCCAGAAATTCAGAGATAAATCTGTCAAAATCCGCTTCCGAGATTTCCTGGGGTTTCCAGGAAATCTCAAATCCAGTTTCCTTAAATTCTCCGATATTCAGTTTTTTTCGAATTCTTTTTCTCATTGAAATCACTCCTTGGTTTCGGAATATTATTCCGGTTGGTTAATGTCAAACATCAGCGGAAGTTATCATATCACAGCCAGTTGCTCATTCAAGACATCGGTGATAAACATGTAACCCGGGGCATGGGTAATGCAAAGGGAGGGTTTTGCGGACAATACGGCCAGGGAGGATGTCACCCCGCAGGCCCAGTAAACCGGGGTTTCACCGTCTTTAATGGTGACCGGATCGCCGAAGTCGGGTCTGGACAGATCCGCTATGCCCAGAGCTTTTTCATCGCCGATGTGAATGGGCGCCCCGTGTACCGATGCATACCGGCTGGTGATCTGGACTGCCCGGGAAACCAATTCATGGGGGATTGGCCGCATGGTTACGACAAGGGGCGCGGAAAACGGGCCGGCGGGTTCACAGCGCCGATGGGTGATGTACATGGACACGTTTTTGCCTTCCTCGATGTTACGCACCGGAATCCCGGCCCCGATCAGGGCGCCTTCAAAACTGAAGCTGCATCCAAGCAAATATGACACCATGTTTTCTTCAAAAACCACTGATATATCCGTTTGTTCCCGATACGACCGGCCATTTTCCCAGATCCGGTACTGGGGAATGTCCTTGCGGATATCGGCCTGCTTCGCAACCCGGTCGGGCACAAACACACCCGGTTCCAGAACTTCAAGAATCGGGCAGGGTTTTGGGTTTCTGACGCAAAAGAGCAGGAAGTCAAACGCATACCTGCGATCCAGGATCACCAGATTGGCCTGGGCATATGCCCGGGCAAGCCCGGTTGTCGGTCCGGTCCAGATGCCGTCTCGAATGTGCCGGCGAATCTCAGCGGGATTTTTCATAATTTATCCATTTCTGGAATCGATATTCAGCGGTTATGGCCAGCTCTCGGGCCGTCCATAAACTGACGGCTTCAAAGCGCAGCGTTGATGTCGGCGCCAGTTGAGCCAGAAGCGGTAGATCAACGGAGATGACGGTGGCGGGTTTGGCATATCCGCCGATGGTTTGACGATCGGCCATCAGAACAATCGGCCGGCCGTTTCCGGGAACCTGGACAGCACCGAATGCCGTACCATCGGAAACAATATCGGCTTTCCGGCGATGCGACAGGGTCGGTCCTTTCAGGCTGAAACCCATCCGGTCGCAGCGATCCGCTACCACAAAGGGCGCCGATAAGAGTCGGCAGAGACTTTCCGGCGTCAGTGAATCCGCCTGGGGTCCGGGAACAACCCGCAGCACCGCGGACTCCGAGTACTTCGGAACCAAGGACCGGGGGCATTCCAATAAGGGCGTTTTTATCTCCGGTCCCGCTGATAGGATATCCCCCCTTTGAAGCGCTCTTCCCATGAATCCGCCGAATCCGCCGCGAAGATAGGTGGCGCGGCTACCCATGACAACAGGAACATCCACACCGCCACAAATTGCAAGATACGTTCTGCATCCCGATTGCGGACAATTCATCTCCAGAATATCCCCTTTACGGGCCGGGATGCCGGTCCAGCAGGCAAAGGGACGGCCGTTCAGACCGGGCTTCGGGTCAGCGCCAGTGACCGCTATCCGTATTTCGGCCAGAAACTCCGCCTGGAATCCGCCCCAGGTGATCTCAAAACCGGCCGCGGTATCGCGGTTGCCGGCCAGAATATTGGCGATCCTCAAGGCCTGAATGTCCATGGCGCCGGATACCGGAACGCCCCGGTCCTGATAGCCGAACCGCCCGCAGTCCTGAACCATGCATAAAGGCCCGGGTTCAATGATGCGAATGGCTTTCAAATTCATCTTCCGTGATGGGAATAAATTTGAGTGAATCCCCGGCACTGAGCAGAAACGGTTCCTTGCGCCGCCAATCAAACAATCTGAAAGGCGTCCTGCCGATAAGTTGCCAGCCGCCGGGGCTGTCAATGGAATATATCCCGGTCTGGCGATCGGCGATTCCCACACTGCCGGCAGGAACGATTTTCCGGGGCTCTTTTTTCCGCGGAGTGAAGAGCCGCTCGTCGAGCCCGCCGAGATAGGGAAATCCGGGGGTAAAACCGATCATGTATACGTAGTATTCCGGTTCGCTGTGTAGCCGGACGACCTGGTCAACGGTCAGGTCATGAAAGGCTGCGACTTCAAAAAGATCCGGGCCGTAACTGCCGCCATAGCAGACGGGAATCCGTACCTGAGCTGCCTGCCGGAAAAGGTCTTCATCGGGTACCGTCAGGCCTTGTTCGGCGAGAAGCACAAGATTCTCGAACGAACATTCCCGGGGGTTATACTGGATAAACAGCGATCGGTAGGTCGGATTCAGGTCCACGATTCCCGGAAAGGATTTTTCCTTAAAATACCGAAACAGCCGCTGAACCTTGTTATTTATCCCGCGGTCGATGCCGTCTGAAAATTCCACGCTGAGCCCCGTATCGCCGCATGGCAGATACCGGGGAGGATCATAAAGAACAGCCATTCAGGATTTCTGCCAGTAAGGATTGATGATGTCCTCAAAAATGGCCATGGCGGCCTCGGCGCCCTGGCCTGAAGCCGTGACGATCTGTTTATACCCGCCTTCGACATCGCCGGCGGAATATATCCCGGCAATGCTGGTGCGGTGCTTGCCGTCCTTCTGAATGTAGCCGTCCGGCGTCAGGGCGACCCCGACTTTTTTTGCAATTTCCACGGCCGGTTCATAACCGATGGAAAGAAAGACGCCGTCAACGGCAAGAGACGATATTTCACCGGTACGGGTATTTTTCAGAGAGATGGCGTCAACCCTTTCCTTGCCGGTTATTTCCGTAATTTCGGTATTCCAGAGTATGGGGATGCCGCTGAAAGTCAGTTGTCTGACCAGAAACTCCTGCGCGCGCAGGCTGTCTCTGCGGTGAATCAGGGTCACCGTCACCCCCATGTGATGCAGATAAAGCGCCTCGGTAACCGCACTGTTGCCCCCGCCCACGATGACGACCTTCCTGCCCTTGAACAGGGGGCCGTCACAGGTGCTGCAATAGCTGACCCCTCTTCCGGACAAGCGTGATTCGCCGGGAACATTCAGGTGCTTGTGATTGGCGCCCGTTGCCAGTAAAATGGTCTTGGATTTAAACCTGCGCCTGCCGGTGGTGACTTCAAACGGCTTTCCAAGAACCAGATCAATGACTTCTTCTCCGGGGAAAATCTGGACATATTCAAGGGCATGGGTCACCAGAATATCCACCAGCGTTTTTCCGCCGACCTGGGTAAATCCGGGATAATTTTCGACAATGGGTGTTGTGGCCACCTGACCGCCCAGCACATTTCGCTCCACAACGGCTGTTTTCAGGCCGCTTCGCACCGCATAGATGCCGGCCGTCAGCCCCGCAGGGCCGCCGCCGATAATCAACAAATCGGTTTCAACAAGTTCTGCATCGCTGTCCGGTATAAAAACGGTCTGGGGTTCCAGCCGGCTCAGAGACAGGGCGAAGACTTCCTCGGACTGAGCGCCCATGCCGATCAGCACGTCATTGGCAAACGCCTGCGGAACGCTGTGCGCCGAGTATTGATGAGCAATTTCCGGCTGGGACTGAATATCGATGATTTCAAGCGATATCATCTCCGGGTTTTCGATCACGGTTCTGACAGCATTAACCGCCTGAACCGGGCAGTAGGGACAGCTCGGACTGACAAACACCTTGATCTGACGGATCGAATCGATTTTTGCAATTACTTTTCGGGATTGCTCGCTTAAACCGCTCTTGCCGGAGCCCACCATCAAAATGGTTTCAAGAAAAGTTCTGGCTTCCTCGCCAAGAGGAGCGCCCATCCAGCGGATGTTATATCTGTCGGGGGCGATCAGCAGCGTCGGAGAATGTTCGATCTGATATTTTACGGCATTTTTATGATCGAGTCCGAATTCACGCAGCTTTATTCGCGGCGTCAATTCTCGAAACGCCCGCACGATCTGCCGGGTGCCTTCGGCAAAAGCATCCTCCCTGCCCTTTTCCGTGAACAACAGGAGATCGATGTCCTGGGGCATTTTTTCCAAAGTCATTTTCAACTGTTTGATAAAATCAGCCTGCTGCTGGGCGCCGGGCTGAGAATTTGGATCATTCATGACAGAACCTCCAATATCCAGATGTTAGATGGCGGTTTCAAAACTTTTCCCCGGTGATGTTTCGGGTTGATGAATCGGGCCCGGTGACGGCGGAATTCGATCGGCCGGCATCCTGCGGAAAATACCCTCGGCAAGGGCCAGATCCTCTGGCGTCGTTATTTTCACGTTCAGTCGGGAGCCCGGAATGATTCGGATGTTTCGCCCCAACCGCTCTACCAGCATGGCGTCATCGGTTCCCGTAAAGCGCGCCGATCTGGCATTTTCATGGGCGGTTCGGATCAGGTTCAAGTCAAAAGCCTGCGGCGTCTGGGCTAACCAGACGGCGTTTCGGTCCAGAGTGCGTTCGATCAGGCCCGAATTCACCAGTTTTGTTGTTTCCATCGCAGGCATGCCGACGATGCAAGCGCCCGATCCACGGGCTTCCGAGACACAGGCCTCGATGATAGCCTTGCTGACAAAAGGGCGAACCGCATCATGAATCACCACGAATTCGCATGTTCGGTCCGAAACCGCCCATATCCCCTGATAAACCGAATCCTGCCGCGTGCCGCCACCGGCGACAAGATGAATCTTTTTATGTAAATTTAAGACTGAAATCCATCTTTCAAAGCAGGTATCCAGATCATCCGGCGGAACCACCAGATATATTTCTTCGATGCTCGGGCAGGCATCGAAAACTTCCAGGGTATGGCAGACAATGGGTTTACCCGCCAGCAGCAGGTACTGCTTGCGGACGCCGGCCCCCATGCGGGTTCCCTTTCCCCCGGCAACAATAATGGCTGAAACGGACATCGATAGACTTTCAATTTACAAGTCGGAGATTATCGGCGATGGGCTGCAGGACCCTGCGCACCGAGCCCTGATCCGGCATTTTATCTAAGATATTTCAGTTCTTTTGGCAGGGGAACCCCTTTTCCCATCGTATCTTCCCCGTAATTCACACCGGCCAGAATTTCAATATCGGCCAGTGCCCGAGTATCGCCTTCAAAGATCACTTCCGTAATGTTTTCCTTGTGGATTTTCCCGCCGGCCCATTGGATATCCAGAACGCTGCTGGCATCGAAGCGGTCCTGGCCAACGCAAAGTTCGACCTGTCCGCCGTAATACTGAACGATTTTTGCCACCAGCAGACTTGGCCGGCTGTGAAACCCCAAAGCCACCGGAATGCCGACTTTAATGGATGCGCGTTCAATATATTCGTTCAGAATTTCCCGCGCCAGCTTTTTGCCGGTGTTCAGGAAATGACAGGCATAATAAAGGCCGTAATTGATGGTCCGGTCCAGCAGCATCTCCGGATCCACAAGGGATGAAAGCCGGTCCTGAACCAATTTATAGGTATTTTTATATCCGGCTTCATGAAGGTGCCGCTCATAAAGATGAAGGAGACGCCCCGTCATCTGAAGCAGATGAAACACGACTGAAAAATGTCCGCGCAGATCCGTCAGTTTTTGTTTTCCGAACCGGAAGCCCCCGTGAATCACATAGGTGTCGAAAGAAGACTGGAGATTGTGGACCAGCATCTCAAAGCGCCGGATTTCAACTTCATTGACTTTTTCGGGAACAATGGCGCGGATTTCCCGAATATCGTAGGGTTCATAAAAACCCAGTTGATCAAAATTGCCGGCAATACTTAGAAATTCACTGGCAATTTTTACAATATGCTGTTTTTGCTGGTCCTTATCCATATCATCCACATCTGAGAGCAGCATTTCACAGGTGGTGGCGGTCGGAAAATCAGAAGATTCATATCCTCTTTCAGGAATGGGGATGTTCAGCCGTTTGGCTTCCGCCAGGATTGCCGGAGCCATTTTCATCAGCGAGGTATTGAGAAATGCCTGTGTCATATGGCCCTGAGCTTCGAATTCATCCGAATTTTCAAGTCCATAAAAACCCAGACGATTGGAAATGTGCTTCTGGGAATAACTACCGATACTCAGATGAATGAGCGTTGCCGTAAGTTCTCTGAAATAGTACCAGTTTTTATTGTTTTTGGCGCCATGAAAATCCAGAAAATCCTCAAGCAGCTTGGTGGTTGCCGTCAGCTTTGAATACAGCATCTTGGTGAAAAGATTCTGCTCTGTGGTAAAACTGGAAATATACAGACAGCACTTGAAAAGATCGTGTGCAAAAAACTGCGTTCTTTCAATAAAAGGAACATCACAAGCGGGAGCCGACACGATATAAATCTCCTTCCCCGGGATGGTTTTGAAACACGCGCAGCGCCCATTTTGCGCAGGAGTGATGGGTCTGACGCCGCTACATCATGTCTTTCTGGGTTTCGGAAACGGTCTGATCCAGTTTCTGCTTCAGCGCAGGCGGCAGTCCCTTGATGTCCACATTCAGAAACCCCCGGACAATTGTTGAGATGGCCGATTCTTCATCCAGTCCCCTTGCCATCAGATATTCGATTTCCCTCTTGTCAATCTTACCCACGGCCGCCTCATGGGACATTTCCACACCGGGTACATAACCGGAAAGCTCCGGAATGGCGTGCATGAGGCCGCTGTTCAGAATAAGGCCCTTGCATTCCAGGTGTGCCTTGACGCCGGCGACTTTTCCGATCAGATCGCCCCTGGCGATAATGGTGCCGCCGGTTGTAATCCCGCGGGAAATAATCTCGGCGCGGGTTTCCGGAGCGCTCAAAATCACCCGCGACCCAACGTCCAGATGGCTTCCCCTGCCGGCTACCAGAATGCTGTTAAAGCGGGCCACTGCCCCTTTTCCCTCCAGATAGGTGGTCGGAAACATCTGCAATGAGCCCACAGGTCTTAGCGAAATATAATTTGAAATGATCGTGCCGCCTTCCGCAACACGGGTTACAGTGCGCGGACGGACATTTACCGATTCTCCCCAGTCGTGAATCATGGTGAAAATGAGCTTGGCCCCTTTTTTGACATAGAATTCCGAAACACCGACATGCAGTCCGGAAACCAGATGCGGGGCTGTTGCGCAGCCGGTGATGATATGCAGTTCAGAATTTTCTTCGGCAATGACGATGTTATGGACATGCTGGGAAAAATTTTCACTGGCGATATACAGGCAGGCCTGAACCGGCCGGGTGGACCGGATGCCGGCAAGCGAGCGGATAAAATAGCCTTCATGGGGTTTTTCCTTAACCCGGCTGGTAAATAAATCACTTTCCGGAGAAACGTTTTTCCAGATATAGTCTTTCAGCCAATCATGCTGTTTCTGCGCCTGGGAGATTCCCATGATCTCAATGCCCGGCTGGCACGATTTACAATGAATCACGGAGCTGTCTTTTTGAATGAAAGACCCCCCGCGTCCGCTTTCAGAAGGGTCCACTCCCACATCCAGAAACTGCTGCGCATCCCCGGAATCCATCCGGCTGAGTTCAGGAAGATATTCATGAGGGGCGGCATCGTCCCGATAGTTGTTTAAGTCCACCCCCGTTTTTTCTACATCTGACATCGGACACACTCCTCGTACCCGTATTCGCGAATCCATTTCAGGATTTCTCGGGCGTTTCGCGAACAGCACAGAACGCCATTATAAAGCACTTGTCCCTTGTCGGCATTGATGTAATCCAGAATATGGCCGGTATGGGTGATCACCAGGGCGGATTTGGACCGATCCCCGACGATTTCCTTGTGCGGTTTTTGATTCGGACGTTTGATGCCCCGTCTGAGCAGGCTGTTGATGGTGTCTCCCAGCATGACGATGCTCTCCAGGTCCACGCCGGATTCCGGCTCATCCAGAAGCACCAGATCGGGCTGCTGGGCCATGAGCTGCAAGAGCTCGGAACGCTTGATTTCACCGCCGGAAAAATTATGGTTTACATCCCTTTCCAGAAATTCCTGAAAATTCAACTGGGCGGAGAGGGCATCAATATCCACGGGCCGCCCTGCCGCGCAGATTTCAACCATGGCGCGGGTATCAAGACCATTGATGGTCGGCGGCCGCTGAAAGGATATCCCGATTCCCATTCGGGCCCGATCATAAATCGGCAGAAAAGTGATGTCCTCGTTTTTAAAGGTAATCTTTCCATGAGACACCACATAGCCTGAAAACCCCATGAGCGTCATCATCAGGCTGGTCTTCCCCGATCCATTGGGACCAAAGAGGATATGGGTCTCGCCTTCTGGAATATGCATGTTGACATTCTTCAGGATGGGTTTCCCGCCGACTTCAACCCTGAGTTCTTCGATTAACAACATTATTGGATCCTCTCCCGTTCCCTTAAAAAATGGCCGAAGCAGCCCGTAAGCCGAATCCTGTAGCCGCAGCCGGTTACCCTGCAGCGGCTGACGATCATTCCTCTATGGACTCCCGTTGCCGGGCGCCTCCTGCAACCTACCCGGGAGCTCAGGCGGGCTGCCTTCAAACGCTCCTCTATTTGGTCTTGCACCAGGTGGGGTTTACCAAGCTTCTCCGGTCGCCCGGAGAACTGGTGCGCTCTTACCGCACCATTTCACCCTTACCCGGCGGTTTTCGCCTCCCGCGCACTGCACGATAAACGAATAAGCCGGGCGGTATATTTTCTGTTGCACTTTCCTTCGCGTTGCCGCGACTCCACGTTATGGAGCACCCTGCCCTGTGGTGTTCGGACTTTCCTCCGGATCAAGCAAAATCCGGCGATCGTCTGTTCTGCTTCGGCCATATATTCATTAATTCTGATGCCCTCGTAAAAGTCAAAATTGTGATGGCAAAGAAATAAGTTCAAGATCAAGGCACGCAAATCCTGAGGAGTGAGGCGTACTTATGGTACGCCGCAACGACGAAGGATGCAGCGCAACGCAGATATTGGACTTTTTAAGAAGCCATCAATTCTGTTTCCAGTAGATAATCCGCTGGCAGTTCGGACACATTCTCAATTGGTCGCAGCGCTGAAGTTCGTTATACATCTGCGGCGGGATATTGACGTAGCATCCATGGCAGACGGCATCCTGAACCGGGACGATAGCATTTCCGCGGACTTGTTGCGACTGAACCTTCTGAAACAGCTTCAGCACGTCGGCTTCAATTTTGCCGGACAGTTTCCGACGTTCCTGATCCAGTTCTCTCAGTCGTTTTCCGGCTGTTTCGGTTTCGGCACCGACAACCTGATGTTCCTGCAGAATGTCGTTTTGCAACAACTGAAGCTCTTCCTGCATCAGCACCGTTCTTTTCTCCGCATCATCGATCTGATTCAAAATATCAATCATCAACTCTTCGGTTGCTGCATTGGTTCGCTTGAGTTCCTCAATTTCTTTTAACAGCGCCTGATATTCCCGGTTGTTCTTGATGGAATTCAGTCTTTCCTGGCTCCTTTTAATCATGACCTGATTCTGTTTGATGTCGGATTCGTGAGAACGGTACTGTTTCCGCATTTCTTCCATTTTTTCAGTTTCATCCGTGACGCGCAGTTTCAATTCGCTCTGGCTGATGTTTAGAAGATCCATGCGTTTTGATATGGAACACAGGTGCGCTTTTACACTTAAAGATTCCATCTCGATCTGTTGCAGTGAAACAAGAATATCTATCTGATCTTTCATATTTTTACCCGCAATGTTGGGGTTAATAATTTGGGGTCATGGGTTTCGGGTAACTGATAAGCGCATCAAAAAAACGCTTACCCGTTACCCACGACCGATTGCCCTGTTCAGCTTATACCATGGTAAATGGGTCTTTTTCAAGTTGGCAGGCTTCCACGCGAATTTCCCAGGATGCGCCCGATACCCGTTTGCGAAGATAGTCGCAGACCGATTCGATCATCAGGTGCTCGGATGGAAAGTGTCCGATGTCGATCAAGCCCTTGCCCGCCGATTCGGCAGCTCTGGCATCGTGATACCGAAGATCCCCGCTGACGTATACATCGGCGGCGGAAGCAAAAAACGCATCCAGAAGGCCGGAGCCGCTTCCGGAACAAACCGCCGCACGATATACCATCATCGCTGGATCTCCGGTAATTTTGACATTTTTCAAACAAAATTTTTCCTTAACGGTCCGGGCGAATTGCAGCAGGTTCACGGGTTCGGCAATTGTACCCGTCCTGCCGAAACCATGTCCGCTCACACCCTGCATCAGGGGGTAAACGTCAAAGGCCATGGTCTGGTAAGGGTGATGGCTTCTGACATGCGAAATCACAGCGGGAATATCCTTTTTTTGAACAAGCGTTTCAATGCGTATTTCATCCACATGTGAAATCTCGTCGGGTTTTCCGATGTAAGGCCTGGCATGTCCTCCGGGCAGAAATGTGCCTTTTCCGGCACTTCTGAATGTGCAGCAGGAATACTCGCCGATGATTCCGGCAGGGGTCTGAAAAAGCGCGCCAAGGACCTGCCGTTCATGGTCGGCGGGAACGTAAAGAACAAGTTTACAGGCGTCGGAATCATTTTCGGACAAAAGGACATCTGTCTGATCCAGTCCGATCCGTTTTGCCAGAATGTCGTTCAGGCCGCCGGCTACTTTATCCAGGTTGGTATGGGCGCTGTAAACGGCAAGATGATTGACGGCGGCTTGATAAAGGATGGAACCGACGGGAGAGTTGAAGTCCAGGTTTTTGACGGGTTGAAACAGAAGCGGATGATGGGTGATCAGCAGGTCGACGTGCTGATTGCAGGCTGCGGCGATCACTTCCGGCAAGGGATCCAGCGCCACCCAGATCAAACGAACCGGCCGGTCTTTTCCGCCCACCTGCAGGCCGACAGGGTCCCAGGATTCAGCAAGGCGGGAGGGCGCCAGTTCTTCCATTAAATTTATAATATCCCGAATACTCGGCATGTTGCCGCCGGCTCCTGCAAATGAAAAAAAGGCGTGGAATAAATCCACGCCTTTTCGATCTAAATTTGATGGGCCCACCTGGGTTCGAACCAGGGACCGACCGGTTATGAGCCGGTGGCTCTTCCAGCTGAGCTATGGGCCCAATAATCTTCTTTTTTAGCTTTCGTATCAATTTTTGTCAAGCTTTACATATCGATAAAACTTTTTAGCTTCTTGCTCCTCGTGGGATGCCGAAGCTTTCTGAGCGCTTTGGCCTCGATCTGCCGGATGCGCTCCCGTGTAACGGCGAAGTCCTGTCCGACTTCTTCAAGGGTATGGTCCGCTTTTTCCCCGATTCCAAAACGCATCCGCAACACTTTTTCTTCCCGGGGGGTTAAGGTTGCAAGCACTTTTCGGGTCTGCTCCGCCAGATTCAGGCTGACCGCGGCATCCGAAGGCAGCATGAATTTCTTGTCTTCGATAAAATCCCCGAGATGACTGTCTTCTTCTTCCCCGATGGGGGTTTCCAGCGATATGGGTTCTCTTGCGATTTTTAATACTTTTCGGACCTTGTCCAAAGGAATTTCCATCTTTTCGGCAATTTCCTCCGGCCTGGGTTCGCGGCCCAGTTCCTGGACCAAATACCTGGATGTGCGGATGAGTTTATTGATGGTTTCAATCATGTGTACCGGAATGCGGATGGTTCTGGCCTGATCGGCGATGGCCCGGGTGATGGCCTGACGGATCCACCAGGTCGCGTAGGTGCTGAATTTATAGCCTCTTCGGTACTCGAATTTATCCACAGCCTTCATCAAACCGATGTTCCCCTCCTGGATAAGATCCAGGAACTGAAGCCC
>JBBIPX010000091.1:0-13868 GCA_037442625.1 Desulfobacteraceae bacterium | reverse complement strand
GTGGCGTCCCCAAGGGGATTTGAACCCCTGTCGTCGGCGTGAAAGGCCGATGTCCTGGACCGGGCTAGACGATGGGGACGCATGTGGTGGGCCGTGTTGGACTCGAACCAACGACTCTCTACTTAAAAGGCAGATACTCTACCGACTGAGTTAACGGCCCCTTCTTGATGAAAGCGCTACTATAAACAAAAAAATTTTTTTGTCAACAACTAAAACCGGGAACGCGAATTCATCTTTAAGGTCGTCTGTCAGCGCCGGAAAGTATCCGAAGGACCTTATGCTTAAATTTATAGACCGAATCGGGCGCAAATTGCAAGCATAAATTATGTGCTTTTCACTGAACTGAAAGGTTAATTCTCCAAACTTCCGGTTGCCCCTCTTTCAGGAGGCCGGGTTCAACTCCATCAAATTTATTGACATGATAACAATAATATGGTTATCTAAAAAGGTTTTAATTAGAGTTTTTCCATAACCTGTTACTTGTGTCGAGGATATTATGAAAAGAACATATCAGCCCAGCCAGATCAAGAAATCCCGGACCCATGGCTTTTTATCACGCATGGCCACCAAGGCCGGCCGCAAACTCATCAACCGCAGGCGGGCAAAGGGCCGGAAACGGTTGGCGGTTTAAGGCATATTTCTGTTTACGGGATCCTTACCGGAATGCACCACCCAGCCGCCGTCACATCATTTCGTTGAAGACTTCACCCTTTCCCAAAAAAGACCGCATTCTTAAACGGTTTGAATTCCTGGAATTTTATGCCTCCGGGAAAGCGATCCACAGTCCGGGATTCATACTGGTTTATAAGAGCGGGCTTTCCGGCGGTTTCCGGATCGGGATTACGGTGTCGCGAAAGGTCGGCCATGCCGTTGTCCGAAACCGGATCAAGCGGCGCATCCGGGAGTATTACCGCCTTCACCGCATGACCGCGGCAAACCCCTGGGATTTTCATGTGATCGCCAAAAAACCGGCGTCCTTTCTTACATCCCGGCAGACAGCCGCCATGCTGGAAGGTTTATTTGACAAATTCGCAAAAATCTCCGGAACCGCCTCCGTGCCCATTCCGGCGATGCTGCTTTCGCAGGGTTGAATCCGATTCGATATTTTATCAATTTTGCAATCTTGGTGTATCAGCTCGTTGTGTCGCCTTTTCTGGGGCCATGCTGCCGGTTTTATCCCTCGTGCTCCGCATACGCATCCGAGGCGATCCTGAAATACGGCGCCCTGAGGGGCGGAGCCATGGCTTGCAGACGTCTGCTGAAATGCCATCCCTTTCACCCCGGCGGCGTTGATTTCGTCCCCTGAATATGATGCCATCTTTTCTTTTCCGCAACATTGTTCATCCAAGTGACATGCCGTCAACACATCAACCCTATTGGCTATCGGGTCATCAACTGATTTTCCCTTCCAGGAAATCATGGGAGTCATCATGGAACAAGGTCGTTTACTTATCGCAATCGTGCTTTCGGTTTTAGTTTTTACGGTCTGGGGATTTTTTTTCCAGGATAAGACCCCGCCGCCGCAGACGGCACAGACGCAGCCTGAAGCGCCTTCGCCGACAGACAAGCCTGCGACGGGCCCTACCCCGGCCATTCAGGAAACAACATTGCCGGCTTTTCAGAAAACCAGGGACATTGTGGTGAATACCCCGCTGTATTCGGTGACCATTTCGGACAAAGGCGCTGTTTTCAAGCATTTTATCCTGAAAAAATACCATGAAACAGTTGATGCGGATTCGCCGAACAAAGAGCTGATCAGCCTGCCCAATGACGGCTCGCTTCATTTTTCGTTTACGGAAAACAGCATTCCGGATTTCGCCGATGCGGTGTTTCAGTCCACTGTCTCCAGCGACAGCCTGGAGGTTCAGGACGGCCCGCGGGAAATCACTTTTTTGTGGACGTCGCCTTCCGGCGTTGCCATTGAAAAACACTACACATTTTATCCGGATTCTTATCTGTTCGGCCTGGACGTCGTCATCAAAAACAATTCCGGAAAATTGCTGCAGGATCATCCAGCCCTGTCCCTGACAGACAAATTCACCGAAACCAAAAAGAGCTACGGATTTGAAGGTCCCAGCATCTGGGTCAACAACGCGCTGGAGCAGGTCACGGTCAAGGACCTTGCCAAGAAAAACGTGTATGCCGGCCGGATCGACTGGACCTGTCTGGAAGAGCGGTATTTCTTATCCGCCATCGTTCCGGCGGACCCGGTCGAGGCCAGCCTCAGGTTGTCACTGGCCGGCGGCCGGCTCGACAACACGCTCGTGGAGCCGGAAATCCGGATCGATTCAGGCGTACAGAAAAAATATGCGTACAAGATTTACATGGGGCCCAAAAGCTATTCGATTCTAAAGAATCTGGGCATCGGTCTGGACAGGGCCATTCATTTCGGGTTCTTTGATATTCTAGCCAAACCCCTGCTGTGGCTCCTGAATTTTCTGCACGGCTTTATTCCCAATTACGGCCTTGCGATCATCGTATTGACCCTGATCATCAAGGGAATCCTCTGGCCCCTGGGTTCAAAGAGCTATAAATCCATGAGCGAGATGAAAAAGATTCAGCCGCTGATGGCCCAGATCAGGGAAAAATACAAGGATGACAAAAAGAAGATGAACGAGGAAACCATGGCCCTGTACAAGACGTACAAGGTTAATCCGCTGGGCGGGTGCCTGCCCATGGTGGTTCAGATTCCCGTCTTTTTTGCGCTCTACCGCATGCTCTACGAGGCGATCGAGCTGCGCCATGCCCCGTTTTTCGGGTGGATCAACGACCTTTCCGCTCCGGACCGCCTGCTGCATTTCTCATTTACGATCCCTTTCATGGAACCGCCTTACGGCATACCGGTGCTCACGATCATCATGGGCGCCACCATGTTCCTGCAGCAGAAAATGTCTCCGCCCATGGGGGACCCGGCCCAGGCCAAAATGATGATGATGATGCCCATCGTTTTTACCTTCATTTTCATCAATTTTTCCTCGGGCCTGGTGCTGTACTGGCTGGTCAACAACGTGGTGTCCATCAGCCAGCAGTATTATATTCAGAGGAAATACGCCTGACCGGCGCCTGCCGGCCTTGGCGAAAGGGGAGCGATGTCGCCATTTATCGAATTCGAGGGTAAAAATGTGGAACTGGCCGTCGCCAGCGCCTGCAAGGCCCTGAACATCCCCAGGGAACAACTCAAGCACGAGGTGATCCGTTTTGGCGCCACCGGTATTTTCGGACTGGTCGGCGTCAAAAAGGCCCGCATCCGCGTTGCAACGCCTGGCATTCAAGCGCAAGCGCCCGCCGCACCGGATGCGCAAATCCGGCCCCTGCAGACCGATCCGCCCGACAGCTTGCCCGCGCCTTCGCAGATTCAAAAACCGGATTCAGCCTGCCATTCTCCCCGGTCGCCGATGATTGCGGATTCGGCCATGCTCGGCAGCCGGGTGCTGCAGCAGCTCGTGGATTCGGTGACCAGCGGCGCCGAAATCCTGGCGAATTGCGGCAGCCGGCAAATCGTATACACCATCAGCGGCGGTGAACCGGCCGCGATCATCGGCAAAAGGGGCCAGACCCTCGAGGCCATCCAGTATTTACTGAATAAAATCGTCAACAAGTCCGCCGAAGACCGCACCCGCATCATCGTCGATATCGCCGGATACGCTTCGAAACGGCGGAACGATCTGCACGCCTTGGCCTTGACGTGTGCGGAAAAGGCCTGCAAGAACGAAAAATCCGTTATCGTCGGCAGATTCAATCCGCAGGAGCGGAAAATCATCCACCTGGCGCTGAAGAACGACCCCAGAGTCAAAACGCAAAGCAAGGGGGAAGGGTATGTAAAAAAGCTTGCCGTAATCCCCCGGGGGGAGTGAATATCCATGCCTCTGGATACGATCGCTGCGATCGCCACCCCGCCGGGCCGCGGCGGAATCGGCATCGTGCGGATATCCGGAACCCGGGCATTTGCCATTGCTCTTTCCCTCTTCCGGCCCAGAATGCTGCCGGACCGGCTTTTCCGGCCGGACCGGATCATTTCGCACCATCTGTACTACGGCGCCATTGTTCAACCGGACACCCGTGCTGTTTTGGATGAGGTGCTGATCTCATTCATGAAGGCCCCGCATTCCTATACGCGGGAAGACGTGGTCGAGATTCAGGCGCATGCCGGATATGCCGTCCTCAAAGCCATTTTAAACGCCGTGCTGCGGGGCGGGGCCGAACCGGCAGCACCCGGCGAGTTCACCCGCCGGGCATTTCTGAACGGCCGCATCGATCTGACACAGGCCGAGTCTGTGATCGACATCATCAATTCGAAAACGGATGCGGCCCTTGCAGCCGCATCGGATCATCTGTCCGGCGGCTTCCGGGATCACATCGGCCGGATCGGCCGCGCACTGCGGGATATTCTGGTCCGGATCGAGGCCGCAATCGACTTTCCGGATGAGGCGGAGGACTTTCAGCCGCTTTCCGCGGCGCCGCTGCTCGAGGCCGGCATCCTTTTGCCGATCCTGGCGCTCATTCAGCAGTATGAAGACGGACGGGTGATCCGCGACGGCTACCGGATCACCATCGTCGGCCGCCCGAATGTCGGCAAATCCAGTCTCATGAACTGGCTGGTCGGATCCGACCGCTCGATTGTGACGGATATCCCCGGCACTACGCGGGATGTGGTGGCGGACGCAGTGGTGTTCCGGGGCATACCGGTGAATATTTTCGATACCGCGGGTGTCCACGTCACGCAGGACACCGTTGAACTGCTCGGTATTGAAAAAACCTACGAACGCATCCACGCCTCGGACCTGATACTGCTGGTGCAGGATGCCACCTTCACCGATACCGGCCTTGAAGCCCGGCTTCTTCAGCAGGCAGGGAACATATCGGTGATCCGGGTCGTAAATAAAATTGACCTTGCGCCGGACCGTGATAATGTTGTAGGGAATATCGAGCCGGCATCGCCTCCGGTTGTAGCGGTTTCCGTGAAAAATCACCTGAACCTGGAGGCTCTGGCTGACCGGATGGCGCAGGAAATGCTCCGGAAAATACCGGGGCGGGCGCCTTGCGGATTGATCCCCAATCTCAGGCAGGTGCGCGCGCTTGAAGCTGCGGCGGCCTGCATCCGCCAGGCACTGGAGGGGATCCGGCAGGGAAGTCCGGCGGAAATCATCGCAATGGACATTCGCGATGCCCTGGACCGGATCGACGAGATTACCGGCGCGCGGACATCGGATGAGATTCTGGACCGGATTTTTGATGCATTTTGTATCGGCAAATAAAGAAGCGGCATTCCGGAGCCAGCATGAGGGAGCCGGCAACGAGGCCGGTTGATTGCAGAAATCGCTAAAACACCGTAAGTTTACTGGCAGGCCACTCTGAATTCCGAGAACTGAATTCAGAATGCTTTTTTTATCATTAACCCCCATGTTTCACATGAAACATGAAAATCAGGTGGATCCGTCCCATGAATGATGCTTTCAAACCGTTTTTTGAGCAGTACGAAGCGCTGTCCGCATCCGTCGAACGCGCCTTTGAAACCGTAAAAAATCAGTATCCCGACTGCGTGAAATGCAAGCCCCTGTGTTCGGATTGTTGTTACGCGGTCTTTGATCTGACCCTGATCGAAGCCCTCTATATCAATGAACGGTTCCGCGGCAAATACAGCGGAGAACCCCTTGAAATCCTGACGGAGCGCTGCAACCGGATCGACCGCACGCTCTATAAGCTGAAGAAAAACGCTTACAAGGCAGCCGAGTCCGGAAAAGAAGAAACCGAAATCCTGGAAGATATGGCGGAGGTCCGGGTCCGCTGCCCCATGTTAAACGATGCGCAGATGTGCGAGATATACGAATTCAGGCCCCTGACCTGCAAGCTTTACGGCATTCCCACGGCCATTGGCGGCAAAGGCTATACCTGCGGGCTGTCCGCATTCGAAAAAGGGCGGACATACCCCACGGCAGGCCTGGACAATATTCAGAACCGGCTGCTTTCGCTGTCCGCGGAACTTTCAGTGGCCATCCAGTCGAAATACGCCCGGATGGGCGAAATGCTGGTGCCGCTGTCCATGGCGCTGGTCACGGTTTACGATGACGAATACCTGGGGATTCACAAACCGGAGGAAACCGCAGGGGACGCCCCGGATGACAACCCCGGGATACCGGATTCTGATGAAGAAGCAAAATAAGGCAGACCCCATGTCGGAATTTACCAAAGAAGAAATCGAAGCGCGAAAAAAGGCGGTGTTTGAGTGCATGTCGCCGAAACGGCAGGCGCATATTCAAAAAAAAGGATATGACCGGTGGGACCCTTTTTCAGAACCCAAGGACCCGATCGACATTCGAAAGGACAGGACCAAGCGAACCACCCAGATGCTGGTCCGGGAATTTCTCCAGACGCAGGTCAAGGAAAAATACAGCAATGCCTACGGCAGCGGCGTGTTGGAAATCGCACTCGGGATCATCAACGACGATGACAAGTACCGGGGCATGTTCGATTTTTCCTGCTGGTATCACGAATTGCTGATTAAAGAAGGGCACCGATAACCCGAAACCGGATCCATATCATGGGAAATTGCAGTATCCCGATCATCCGCATGTTTCATGTGCACAAGACCTACGGGGCGCAGAAGTCCCTGGTCGACATCAGCCTGGATATCTGCCGCAATGAATTCGTCCTTGTCACCGGTCCCAGCGGCGCCGGCAAATCCACGCTCCTGAAACTTTTGTACCTGGCAGAGCCCGTGACACAGGGCCAGGTGATCGTGGACGGCGTCAATCTGAACCGGATATCCGGAAAACGGATCGCCCATCTGCGCCGCAGTTTCGGCATCATCTTTCAGGATTACAAATTGATTCCGGCCCGGACCGTTTTTGACAATGTCGCCCTGGTACTGGAAGCCATGGGCGAAAAGCGGCGCCAGATCGAAAAAAAAGTGGCCAGCGTGCTCAGGACGGTCGATATGGAACACAAACAGGGGGCGTTTCCGCCCGGCCTCTCCGGCGGGGAGCAGCAGCGCGTGGCCGTGGCAAGGGCCATTGCCGGAAATCCGCGGATCATTCTGGCCGACGAGCCAACGGGGAGTCTGGACCCGGACGCCGCCGGAATTATTCTGGCCTTGCTGAAAGACATTCATCAACGAGGCGCCACGGTCATTCTGGCCACGCACGACAGAATGCTCATCGAAAATGCCGGCGGCAGAAACATTCATCTGGTTCAGGGACAGATGTCGCCGCAAATCCAAGTCACCCTTGCGGCAAACGGGGAAACCCCATGACATCCGCAATCCGGAGGGCCTTTCGCGACTTGAACGACAACCGGTTTTTGAACGGCGTTGCGATGCTGACCGTTGCGCTGTCCGTTCTGATCTCCGGCGCGTTTTCACTGATCTGGACCAATGTCGATCACTGGATGCACGCCTCCGAAGACAGCATCCGGATCATGGTATATCTGAAAGACGGCACAACCGATGCCCAGAGCCGGGAGATCCAAAGCCGCATCCGGGAGATGGACGGGGTCATGGGGGTTCAGTTCATCTCCCGGGCCAAGGCCCTTGAAACACTCCGCGCCCAGCTCCGGCAGCAGTCCACGCTCCTGGAGGGTCTGAAAGACAACCCGCTTCCCGATGCGCTGGATGTGGAACTGAAAAGCGGGCGCGTGCAGCAGGCGCCGTCCATCGCAGAGAAGATCGGCAGCCTGCCGGCCGTTGACGGCGTGGAATACGGTCAGCAGTGGATGGGCCGGTTTGCCGGCCTTTTGAAACTCTTTCGCTTTGCCGGTGTGGTTCTGGGCGGGCTTTTCTTTATCGCATCGGGGCTGATAATCGCCAATACCGCCCGGCTGGTGCTGTATTCGCGCCGGGAAGAAGTTGAAATCATGCGCCTGGTCGGTGCAACCGACGGATTCATCACCGCCCCTTTTTATATTCAGGGCCTGATACAGGGAACCTGCGGCTGCGGCTGCGGCCTTGCGGTGATCTATGCGGCCTATGTTTACATGTCCGCAAGACTGACCAGCGATTTGACCTCCGGATTCTGGCAGATCCGGTTTCTTTCCCTGGAATCCATTGCCGTCATCACCTGCTGCAGCATCGGAATCGGATGGATCGGATGTTTTTTTTCGATGAAACAGTTTTTTCGAAACTGACCCGCAATATTGCCGGCGGATTCCTGCTGGCGGCGCTCGGGTGCGGCGCGCTGTTTGCGGCGCCCCTGACCCTGCCCGGCATTGTCACGACCGATTTGCTCCGGGTTCGCGAGAAACCCGACACCCGGAGCGCCGTCATCGCCACCCTTTCCCGGGGGGCGGACGTTGTCGTTCACAACCACCTGAGCGGGTGGTATGAAATCATGATCGGCGAGCAGCGGGGATTCATCAGCGACCGGTTCGCGGATATACGGCAAACTGCGGACGATGATGCGGATGACTCCCGGAGACGGTCCCTGAAAGATTTCCACAGGATTGAGCTGCGGCTCGGCAAAATCACCCGCAATATCGCAGAACACAGAACGGAACTAGCCTCCTTCACACAGAAGGAATCCTCGGTGGTCACCCTGCTGGATCAGATCGACAAGGCCATGAACCAGTCCCGGAAACAGTCCGAAGCCCTGCGAGGGGACATCGCCGTCCTGAAGCAGAAAATCGATGAAACCCTTTGGGCATCCGAGGACCTTTCCATCCGGATCAAAACCGGCGAGGAGCTGGCCGGAAAGCGCGTGACTGCGTTTTACAAGCTGGACGGGGTGGGAAGATCCAATTTCCTGATGTCCGCGGAATCCCTTCAGGACTGGGCATGCCGAAAGCAGGCCCTGCAGCGGATTTTATCCGCCGACAACCGTCTGCTGGTTCAGCTTGCAAATGACAAGAAAACCCTGGAAGCCTTGTACGAAAAACAGAAAACCCAGTACGCGGACAAAGAAAACCTGGAAAAAAATTATGCCGAGCAGATTCAGGCCATTGAAACGGAAAAGAAAAAAAGGCTGAAGCTGCTGGCGGAAATCCGGGCCAGGAAGGCGCTTGAGGTCGGGGCTATCGCGGCTTTGAAACAGGCCGCGGATCAACTGAACGCCACCATCGAAGCCCTGAACAGCGCGGATTCCGACCCGGAACCCCGGGCCGCCAAGCTGGGGGGGGATTTTATTTCAAGCAAGGGCTTGCTTCCATTGCCGGTGAAGGGTAAAATCATCTCTTCGTTCGGCAGAAGCGTGGTCGGCCGGCTGAACATGGAAACATTCCGAAGCGGCATCGACATTCAGGCGGACCGGGGAGAGCCGGTCCGGTCCGCCTATTCCGGCCGGGTTCTTTTTTCGGACTGGTACAAGGGATACGGCAATCTGATGATCATCGATCACGGTGAACATTATTATTCGGTTTACGCCCATCTTGAGGACAGGCTCAAGTCCAAGGGAGACAAGGTCGAAACCGGAGAGACCATCGGCACTGCCGGAGACTCGGGTTCGGTTGCGGGCACGGGGCTCTATTTTGAATTACGACACCGGGGAAAACCAATGGATCCGCTGGAATGGATCAAGACGGGGTAAAAGGAGTATCGGCATGACAAGAAGGCACCAGAATAATCAATCATGGCGTCAAATCAAATTATGGGTGACCGTGGCGGTCGCCGTCGGCTTTTGGACCATTGGCGCCGGTTTTTTTCGCGATCTGTCCGCAACCACGGATGAAACCTACAAGGGGCTGAAGCTCTTTTCAGATGTCATCGAACTGATCGAAAAGAATTATGTCGAACCCACCGACACCAAAAAACTGATCGATGACGCCATTCAGGGAATGGTACACGGACTCGATCCGCACTCCGCCCTGCTTTCTCCCGAAGACTACAAGGAGCTCCAGGTGGATACGCAGGGAGAGTTCACCGGCATCGGGGTCAGCATCACCACCCGGGACGGCGCGGTCACGGTGGTCTCGGCCATTCAGGGCACGCCTGCATACAAAGCCGGGATCAAGTCCGGAGACATTATCGTCAAGATCGGAAACGAGCCCACAAAAAATCTCCGGGATGCCGTCAACCGGATCCGCGGGCCCAAAGGCAGCAAGATTTCCGTCACCCTGATGCGCGAAGGCGTGGCCGAACCCCTGGAATTCGTACTGGTCCGGGATGTGATTCCGATCGAAAGCGTCCGAGCCCTGACCCTCAAACCCGGATACGGCTATATCTGGATCACCAATTTCAGGGACAACACCACCCCGGATCTGATCTCGGCCTTGGAAAAGCTGGAAGCCGCCCCCACACCCCTCAAGGGCCTGGTTCTGGATCTCAGGAACAACCCCGGCGGACTGCTGAACCAGGCCATCGAAGTGTCCGACCTGTTCCTGGAAAAAGGCACCATTCTCTCCATCAAGGGCAGGCAGGAGAAAAACACCAAGGTGTTTACCGCACACCCCAATGTCGTCAAACGCAATTATCCGATTGTGGTCTTGATCAACGGCGGCAGCGCCAGCGCCTCTGAAATTGTTGCCGGCGCCCTTCAGGATCACAAGCGTGCGCTGATCATGGGAACGACTTCCTTTGGCAAAGGCTCCGTACAGAATGTCGAGGCGCTTCGCGACGGATACGGACTGAAGCTGACTATCGCCAGATATTACACGCCAAGCGGCAGATCCATCCAGGCCAAGGGAATTGAACCGGATATCGAGGTCAAACAGGAGCCGCCCCGCAGCAAGGAAAAAACAGGCAAGGACACCCTGGTGATGCCCAAGGAAAAGGACCTGGAAAATCACCTGGAAGCCGAACCGGCCAAGGTAGGCAAAAAAGCCAAGGAACCGGCGACGGATAAGGGTCTGGATAAAAAACCGGAAAAGGCCCCGGACGCAACGGAGCCGGCAACAGAGGAAGAAGGCGCTGACGGATTGGTTAGCCCGGAGCGGCTGGAAAAAGACACCCAGGCCAAACGGGCGCTTGAAGTGCTGATCAGCTATGATATTTTCAAGGGACTGCAGCAAAAATAATGGCCGAACCTTCTCGCAAACCGAAAAAGAAATCGCCGGTTGCAAAGAAGTCCCCCCGCCCCAAAAAGAAGCCGATGACTTTTCACCTGAAACGGGGCGTGACGGGACTCATCGTTTTGATTGTCCTCGTGCTGGTTTTGGGGCTGGTGGTGAATCAGGCGCTGAAAAAGCAACCGCGCATCAAAAAGCCGGTTTCGGTTGCTTCCATTCCGGAGCCGCTTCGGCATCCGGTTCCGCCGCAGGCCGTAACCCCGCCTCCGGTTTCTCCGCCAATTGAAACGCGACCGCCTTTCGAGATATATCCCCCGGTTGAACCGCCGGTCGAGCCGCCGGTGCATCATACGGCAAAACCGCAACAGCCGGGGAAACTGCCCCGAATTGCCATCATCATCGATGATATCGGCTATGACGCGCAAATGGCTGAAAAATTCATCGGCCTGAATGCGGCCATCACCCTGTCCATCCTTCCCCGCAGCCCGCAGCAGCGGGAAATCATCCGGATGGCCAGGGAAAAGGGGCTGGATCTGATGCTCCATCTGCCCATGGAACCCCTGGAATATCCGGCGGTCAACCCCGGCCCAGGCGCATTGCTGACCGCAATGACACCCGATGCGCTGATCCGGCAGCTCAACGACGACCTGGATGCCGTACCCTATATCAAAGGGGTCAACAATCACATGGGCTCCAGAATGACGGCATCCTCGGATCAGATGAACCAGATTCTATCCAGCATCAAGAAGCGGGATCTGTTCTTTATCGACAGCAGGACCACGACCGAGAGCCAGGCCCGCTCATCCGCCCGGCTGTTTCAGGTGCCGTATGCCGAACGCGACGTGTTCCTGGACAACGTTCAGGAGCCTGATGCGATTCGCAGGCAGTTCCGGCTGCTGCTGCAGAAAGCCGCGGCCCACGGTCAGGCGCTGGCCATCGGGCATCCCCATGGCGTGACCCTTCAGATACTGAAGGAAGAACTGCCTGAAATTCAAAAAAAGGTGACGATCGTCCCGGCCTCATCCATGGTCGGCCCCGCGGGCTGATCCGATAACCCTTCAAGGGGGGCTAAGCAGCGTGCTGGCAAAAATATTGAGCAGCGCCGTAATCGGAGTGGATGCGTATCTGGTCGAGGTGGAGGTGGATATCGCCTACGGCCTGCCCAGCTTTACCATCGTCGGGCTTCCGGAAATCTCGGTCAGGGAGAGCAAGGAACGGGTCCGCTCCGCCATTCACAATTCCGGATACTCATTTCCGGACGACCGGATAACGGTAAATCTGGCGCCGGCCAGCATCAAGAAAGAAGGGACGGGCTTTGACCTTCCCATTGCCGTCGGCATTCTGGCCGCAACCCGGCTGATTCCGGCCGAAGCGGTCTCAAGCTGCCTGATTCTGGGAGAACTGTCCCTGGACGGCCGCATCAAACCGGTGAACGGCTCGCTGCCCATGGCGATTGCCGCAAAACAGGCCGGTTATCCGGCCATCATCGTTCCCTTTGAAAACCGCCTGGAAGCGGCCGTGGTTCAGGACATCCAGGCCCTGCCGGTCGCCACCCTGTCCCAGCTCATCGATTATTTCAGGGGCTATGCGCAGATTGCACCGGAAAAAGCCGACATCTCGCGCCTGTTTGACGAAAAAAATGAAACCGATTCGGATTATGCCGAAGTCATGGGCCAGGAGCTGGCCAAACGCGCCCTGGAAGTGGCCGCGGCCGGCGGACACAATCTGATCATGATCGGCCCGCCGGGTTCCGGCAAAACCATGCTGGCCAAACGGATTCCGTCGATTCTTCCGCCCATCAGCTTTGATGAATCCATTGAAACCACCAAGATATTCAGCGTATCCGGCATGCTGGAAAAAGATCAGGCCATGGTTACGCGCAGGCCGTTCCGCTCTCCTCATCACACCATATCCGATGCCGGCCTGATCGGCGGCGGGCATTTCCCCCGACCCGGCGAGGTCAGCCTGGCGCATAACGGGGTGCTGTTTCTGGACGAGCTGTCCGAATTCAAGAAACATGTCCTTGAGGTTCTCCGCCAGCCCCTGGAAGATCACAGGGTCACCCTTTCCAGGGCCGCCACCACCATCACCTATCCTTCCAGCTTCATGCTGGTTGCCGCCATGAATCCCTGCCCCTGCGGCTATTTTTCGGACCCCAAGCACGAATGCGGCTGCTCTTCCCAGCAGATTCACCGGTACCGGTCCCGGATATCGGGCCCGCTCCTGGACCGGATCGACATTCACGTGAATGTGCCGGCCGTCCCCTACCGGAACCCCGACAACTACGTCCACGTGGCCCAGCGGCTGTCCGAGCAGCTCGCCCGCACCGAGCCCAGCGGAGCGATCTGGGCCCAGCAGTTCGACAACGTGGCCAACCGGCAGGTCCACTACGAGACCACCGGCCCGGAGATCTGGCGGCAGACCGGCGGCAAGGTGGACGGCTTCGTCTCCGCCATCGGCACCGGCGGGACCCTGGCCGGCGTGGCGGCGGCGCTCCGGGAGCGGAACCCCGCCGTCCGCATCGGCCTGGCCGACCCTCCCGGCGCGGCCATGCACTCCTACTTCACCACCGGTGAGCTCAAGGCGGAGGGGAGCTCCATCACCGAGGGGATCGGCCAGGCCCGCATCACCCGGAACCTCGAGGGGCTGAAGGTCGACGCGAGCTGGCAGATCCCCGACGCCGAGACGGTGCAGACGGTCTTCGACCTGGTCGCCGAGGAGGGGCTGGTGCTGGGCAGCTCCTCGGGCATCAACGTGGCCGGGGCGGTCCGCCTGGCGCGCGAGCTCGGGCCGGGCCACGTCATCGTGACCGTGCTGTGCGACTCGGGGACCCGTTACGCCTCGCGCCTCTTCAACGCCGAGTTCCTCCGATCGAAGCGGCTGCCGGTGCCACCCTGGCTGGCGGCCGCGCGTCCGGCGCTGCCCGAGGGCGCGCTCGT
>JBBIPX010000090.1:0-14387 GCA_037442625.1 Desulfobacteraceae bacterium | reverse complement strand
GCAGACCTTGACGCATTCCAGGCACTGGCACTGCAGGCAGCGGCCGGCCTCCCGGACGGCTTCATCCGGCGAGTATCCCAGGGCCGGATTCTGGGGCTGAACCGCCGGCAGGGGAGCCACCTCATCGGTTCGGGTATAAAGCCTTGTGGGGTAAGGGCCTTCCTTTTCCCGGCCTGCCGTCAGGGAAACCTTTTGCAGATACCGGTCCATGGAGGTGGCGGCACGGCGGCCTTCCGCAGCCAGAAAAACCGGGGAAAGCGCGCGTACTGAACCCTCCCCCCAGCCCCCTCCCGGCGGGAGGGGGAGTGAATGGTAATCTTGCTGTAGGAATCCGCGGACGAATATGCCGCCGGTTTCGTTTCGCAGTGCATCGGCGTCTTCCAGCCCCAGATATACGGCATCAAAACCGCTGCGCAGATCGGCAAGGAAGGTGTTGTCATGGACGGGGGCATTCAGGCGGATTTCAACCCCAAGAGCGGCAAGCTCGCGGATCGCCTCCGCCATCACCTCCCGCGGCAGAATGGCTTCGGGTATGGCTATCAGAGAGCCGCCAAGCCGGTCGACGGATTCAAACAGGGTAACCTCGTACCCTTTGCGAGCCAAGTCCCAGGCCGCGGTCAGACTGTCCAGATCGCTTCCCGCGATTACAATGCGTTTGTCCTTTTTGGGAAGCGCCAGAATCCGCTGTTTCGGCGCCGGCGCTTCGACGCAGACGCGCTCCAGCAAACCGATTTCAATGGCCTGCCCGGCTTCCCGCCGTTTGCAGCGGTCCCGGCACGGCGCATCGCAGATCCGCCCCAGGATGCCGGGAAAGGGCATGGTTTTTCTCAGCACTTTCCAGGCATCCGGAAAGGCGCCCCGCGCCATATGTCCGGCAAATGCACGGGCATCCACATGAATCGGGCAGGCCGCCTCGCACTCCGGCGGCTCTTCCTGAATGCAGCGGTTTTCCAGAATCCGTAATGCCTTCTGATCCACCTATTTCTTCAATCCGGCCAGAACCTTTTGCGGCAGGGCCGGCAACTGGGTGATCCGCACGCCCGTGGCATTGGCGATGCCGTTGATTACCGCCACGTGGGAGGATGTCAGCGGAAGCTCTCCCACGCCGGCGGCACCGAATGGCCCGTGTTCGCGCGGCGTTTCCACGTAATGGATGTCGATGGCATCGGGGATGTCCTTGATGTAAGGAAGGCCGCATGCGCTCAGGCTCGTGTGCTTTTTAAGGTCTTCAAAATCCTCTGAAAGCGCAAGTCCGATGCCTTGGGCCACGCCGCCGTAAATCTGGCCGTCCACGGCAAGCCGGTTGTTGATTGCGCCGACATCGGCAAAAACGGTGAATTTGTCCACCTCGGTCTTGCCGGTGGCCGTATCCACGGTAACTTCCGCCATGAACACGCCGTACATATAGACCGGAAACGGCGATCCTTGCCCGTTTTCGTCGCAGGCCGTGCACATGGAAGCCGTCCACTTGCCCGAATATTTCAGCGGGATATTTTCGGCCTTCATTTCGGCAAAAGTCCGGAAAGAGCCGTCGGGTTTGCGCATGGCGTTCATCAGCATGTCGCAGCCGTTTTTAATGGCGTTTCCGGTCATCACCTGCTGGCGGCTGCCGCCCGAAGGCCCGCTGTTGGGGACCGTGGCCATGTCGTTCATCACCAGTTTGATTTTTTCCGGCGCGATGCCGAGGGGCCGCAGGGCTTCATGGCAGGTGCCCAAGGCGCCGATATCCGCGCCCTGCCCGTGATCTTCCCAGGAAGAGCTGAGCACAACACCGTCCGGCGCCAGTTCCACGGCGATTTCAGAGCCGTCCGGCCCGTCCAGGCCGCAGCCGTAGATGCCGATGGAAACTCCCACGCCTTTTTTCTTCTCCGGCGTGGACGCCGTTTTGGCGCGGTCCAGCGCGGCCTTGTACAGGGGACGCAGCCCGTCGATCATTCCGGTCAGGCTGAACGCATCCGGCACCTGGCCGGTCGGCGTCGTATCACCCGGCCGGTAGGCATTCAGATAGCGAAGCTCCAGGGGATCCATACCCAGCTTGGCGGCCAGATCATCCATCAGGCTTTCTGAGGCCAGGAAACTCTGGGGGGACCCGTAGGACCGGAACGCCGATCCCCAGGCATGGTTTGTACACACGGTCTTCCCGGCGCCGCGGATGTTGGGAATGCCGTATCCGGCGCCGATGAACTGCGCGCCCCGGAGCGTCAGCAGATCCCCGAATTCGGAATAAGGGCCGTGATCCACGATCCAGTCGCCTTCCATGGCCAGGATTTTGCCGTTTTTGTCCGCGCCGTATTTCAGATTCACAAAGAACGGCGAGCGCTTTCCGGTATAGGTGATGTGCTGAAAATAATCGTATTTCAGCGTCACCGGTTTTCCGGTGGCCATGGCCGCAACCCCCAGAAGCGCCTCCATGGTGGGGCTGAACTTGTATCCGAAGGTGCCGCCCGACGGGCTTTGCACCAGGCGCAGTTTTTCCGGCTCGATCCCAAGGCCCGGACAGATCATGGCATGATGCAGATAAATGGCGATGCTCTTGGAGTGAATGGCAAGCCTTCCTTCATCGTCGAAATAGGCAAGGCCCACATCCGGCTCCATGGTCAGGTGGGGCTGGCGCTGCAGGTAATAATCGTTTTCCACCGTAACGGCGGCTGCCGCCATGATGGGACCCGTATCCTGCCCCTTGGCGCGCTTCTGCTCGAAATACACGTTGGGAGTTCCGGGGTGGATTTCGATGGCGTCCTCCGCCATGGCGGCCGGCGCGCTCATGTAAGCCGGAAGCTCATCCAGTACGACCTTGACCTGGTCCGCGGCGGCCCGGGCGTTGGCTTCGGTATCCGCGGCCACAATGGCGATGGCATCCCCGAACTGGAAGACTTTTTCATCGCAGAGAATCGGCCGATCCCAGCCGTCTCCCTTGTTCGTCGGAAAGGTGATGAGCCCGGTGATGCGGTTCTTGCCCTTGACGTCCTTGTGGGTGATGATTTTGAACACGCCCGGCATTTTTTCCGCAGCAGAAGTGTCGATCGAAAGAATATTGGCATGGGATGTTTTGGCCTGAACCAGGGCAAGCCGAAGGGTTCCGGCCGGCATTTTAAGTCCCGCGTCGGCCCCGAAATCCGTTACGCCGGTCACCTTGGCAACGGCGCTGGGCCGCGGGTATCTGCTTCCCCAGATGCGGCTGTCGGCCGGCATCTTGAACGCCAGCTCATTTTCGGTCATCTCGCCGCGCAGGACCTTGGCCGCATCCATCACCGCATCCACCAGGGGTTTATAACCGGTGCAGCGGCAGGCGTTCCGGTGTTTCTGAAACCAGTCCCGGACATCCTGGCGGGTGGGGCCGGGATTGGCATCCAGCAGGGCCTTGGCCGAGACGATGAAACCCGGACTGCAGAACCCGCACTGGGCCGCGCCGTGAACCGTCCAGGCAAGCTGAATGGGATGAAGCTTGTCCGGCCCGCCGATGCCCTCGATGGTCGTAATGATCGCCTCATCCGGCACCCGGCTCATTTTGGTGATGCAGGAGCGCACCACCTTGCCGTCAAGGATCACCGAACAGCCCCCGCATTGCCCCTGTCCGCATCCGACCTTTGTTCCCGTCAGTTTGAGCTGTTCGCGCAGCGTCTCGGATAGAAACGCATCCGGGTCCACCACCAGTGCCTGCATCGTACCATTGATATTCAAATTTTTTCGAATCATACCGACCCTCCTTTTATGGAATGAATATGAACTCCGACTGCCCGGCGCCTGCCGGACATTGTTGGTTTCTATCCAAACCGCCGCATGCGGTCCGGTATTGAACAGGATGATATGAGAATCGTTTCGTGAAAAAACAACAGGATATGTCATAATTGACATAGCAAAACTTATAGGATAGGAATTCTGAGATGTCAAATAAAGAAATCTTTCAATGCGTTATCGTATATTATAGACGTCATATATTTGTTTATTATAATACTTAACAATACATCCGATCTAAGAACCGGCTGATCAGAATCAAATACAGCATACCCCGCAAGTTTTCCGGAGTCATCATTTTGAATATCCGGACCGTACCATGAGAGGGTGGATGTTACCGTTTCAGATCGCGGTATCACGGCAAATTGGAAGGAGTAATTATGTCATTATTGACATATCGATACTTAACGGATAAAATGTTTCAACATTTTTAAATCAAGAAATCCGCCCAAAGGGAACCAACATGAATCCGTCGATTTCCTCCGGCTGCCATATCTCGGACATACCGCAAAATCCAGATACAGCGGCCGTTTTCCGGCAGCCTGCCGCACAGACGCTTTTGAATTTGAATGCACTGATGGATGCAGCCGTCCTCCCGTATGAGGTCAATGAAAACCTACTTGAAAACTGGCTGAACGCCCTGGAAAGTTCCGGAGCTGTCGCAGATCCGGTTTACTGGCTGATCTGGATCAGACTGACGGAGGCTGCGCTGATGTGCGCCGGCAACTACGCGGACAACTGCGAATTTTCCGCTGCCGGTGATCTGCTGGTAAATCCGCGGGAAATCAGGGTGCATGAGAATGGCTGCCGGCCTCCGGTCCGCAAATGGCGACATGGGCGCCTCAGTGATCAGTTCCGGAAAAACGGTCACTCGCGAAACGACACGATCGAAACAATCAAAAATGAATATCAGCTTGAAATCACCCGTCCGCCGCTCCTGCCGTACCTGTTTGGCGGCCTGAAAGCTTCCGGCAGGGCCTCCGGCGCTTACCTGGCCCATACAGACCGGCGGATGCGCCGGATTTCGGATACGATGGGATTTCTGACTTGCTGGCAGATCTTTGATGCCGCAGACCTGCACCGTCGAATCCTCAACGAACCCCCCGAAACGCGGTCATTTATCACATCTCATCTCTGCCGGTTTGATAGCCGGATTTTCCTTCTGGCGGGAAATGCCGTTCAGCGCATGGCCGTTGATCCCGACGTTGCATGTGACCTTCTGTCGATTTGACAGTTGACGGAAGGCCTTTTACCGGCTATGAAACAGGGGATGATCCAAAATGAAAATCCACATTCAGATGCCCTGCCCCCTTTCGTATCGGTCCATGGCGGCCATAGCGGCGATTATTGCCTGCACGCCCGGGATTCCCTGGATGACATCGTCAAAGCCTACCATGGCCGGAAGTTTGCCTGGGTGGGCATTACCGAGCACATGCCGCCGACCTGCGACAGCTTTCTCTATCCGGATGAACGCTCGGCCGGCCTGACCGCTAGCGGCATGCTGGCGCGTTTTGCCCGGTATATGACGCACTGCCGGAAATTGCAGTCAGACTACCGGGGCCGGCTTACCATTTTCGTGGGCATGGAAACCGAGGCGTATCAAGGTGCCGTGGACTATGCCATCCGGCTTCAAGACCGGTTTCATCCGGATTACGTCGTGGGATCGGTCCACCATGTGGCAGATATCCCCATCGACATGAACCCTTCCGAATACGCCAGGGCCGCATCTGTATGCGGCGGCATCGCGGAATTGTATGCGGCATATTTTGATTTGCAGCATGACATGATTCAGGCCCTGAAACCGGCCGTGGTGGGTCATTTTGATCTGATCCGGATATTTGACCCGGATTATCTTTCGCATCTTAAATTTCCGGCCGTCTGGAAGCGCGTGTGCCGCAATCTGGAGGCGGTTGCCTCCCTGGGGCTGATGCTGGATTTAAATGTACGGGCCCTTTTAAAAGGCGCAAGCGAACCCTATATCTGCCGCCCCATTCTGGAAAAAGTCCGCGACATGGCCATCCCCGTGGCTCCGGGGGATGATTCCCACGGCGTGGACACCGTGGGCCGGTATGTCGGGGACGGCATCCGGTATCTACAATCCATTGGAATCTCCACCGCCTGGACCCCGCCGGGGATTCATCCGTCAGGGTTATGATTCGGCCGGCGCGATGATCGGTGTGCATTCCTTACAGGTGGACCTGCCGAGATCGGGCAGAAAAACCGTCAGCAATCCGAATAACGGCAGGAATGCGCAGACGCGGTAAACAAATTCAATCCCCTGCATATCCGCCAGTTTTCCCAGTACGGCGGCGCCGATGCCCGCCATACCGAACGCCAGCCCGAAAAACAGCCCAGCGACCATCCCCACCTTACCCGGCAAAAGCTCCTGCGCAAACACCAGAATCGCAGGAAAAGCCGAAGCCAGGATCAGGCCGATGATGAATGTCAATGGTCCGGTCCAGGCAAGACTAGCGTAGGGCAATATCAGCGTAAAGGGCGCAACTCCCAGAATGGACGCCCAGATCACGCGCTTTCGGCCGATCCTGTCGCCGATATGCCCGCCGAGGATGGTTCCGATGGCAACGGCGGCTAAAAACACGAAAAGATGAAGCTGGGCGGATTGCACCGAAAGATGGAATTTTTTGATCAGATAAAATATATAATAGCTGTTGATGCTTGCCAGGTAAAAAAATTTCGAAAAAATAAGCACCAGCAAAACCGCCATCGACCTTGTCACCGTTCGGGAAGGCAGCGCCTTAGCGTGCGGGGACTTGCCCGGACGTTTTGTCCGCAATTGATGGCGCTTGTACCAGCCGCCGACCTGCCACAGAACCAGCATGGCCAGAAGCGCTGCCAGCGAAAACCAGGCGATGCTGTGCCGCCCGTTCGGAATGACGATCAAGGCGGCCAGCAGCGGACCTGTTGCACTGCCGGCGTTTCCGCCCACCTGGAAAAGCGACTGCGCCAGTCCATAGCGGCCCCCGGATGCCATTCGCGCAACTCGGGAGGATTCCGGATGAAAGACGGATGAGCCCGTGCCGACCATTGCGGCGGCAATCAGCAGTATTGCGTAACTTGGCGCAAAAGCAAGTATGACAAGACCCAGCAGGGTGCATCCCATGCCGATGGACAATGAATAGGGCTTGGGGTGGTGATCCGTGTACAGCC
This sequence comes from Desulfobacteraceae bacterium, assembly GCA_037442625.1. Classification (GTDB taxonomy): domain Bacteria; phylum Desulfobacterota; class Desulfobacteria; order Desulfobacterales; family Desulfatirhabdiaceae; genus RAAP-1. Next base: position 7,484 of record JBBIPX010000090.1, on the reverse strand, counting down.
CGACCATGGGTTGCAGCAAGGATGCGGTGATCTGAAATGTCAAAGTGATCAAGCCGATCTGTGTGAAGCTTAGGGCGAACGAGGTTTTCAGCAGGGGATAAATTGCCGGAAGCAGGGACTGGATCATATCGTTTAAAAGGTGCGAAAAACCGATGGCTCCCAGCACCCTGAAGGCTGTGTTTTCAACGCCCATGGGGCGGATATCCGACATTGTTGAAGCGGTACTCATGACGATTTCCTTATGTGATCATTTGTGGGGAATGGTTTAAAGGTCCGGAACAAAAATCCGGTTTCTGGAACAATAGAACCATATGTTTGCCGTTTTCTCAAGAAATAAATAAGGCGGATGCCATTGAATCGGCTGCATTCAGGGCATTCATGGATCATTCAAGGCTGCGGCAAGGCAAAGCGCTTTCCGGACAGCTTCAATGACCGGAGCCCAGTCGCCCCGGCGCGTCTGCCGGAACAAACGCACGGCGCCCGGATACCAGGGAGAGTCGCTGCGTCCGCGCAGCCACCGCCAGTCGGTTCTGAATGCGGGCAAGAGAACCCAGCAGGCTTTTCCCAGCGCACCGGCAAGGTGGGCGACCGCGGTGTCCACGCTGATCACAAGATCCAACCGTTCGATGATGGCCGCGGTATCCGAAAAGTCGGCGATGTCCGGACCCAGTTGCAATAGGGGTCGGCCTTTCGGAGGATTGCCGGCGTCATTCTCACCCGGCCCCTTTTGCAGACTGACGAACCGGACGCCGGGGACGCTCCAGAGCGGGGCCAGTATCGAGAGCCCCGGAAGCGATCGGTCATCGTCATTGTGGTGTTTGGCGTTTCCGCGCCATACCAGGCCGACCCGGAAACCGTCGATCGCTAAGAGCGGTTTCCAGTGATTGATGCGTTCCGGAAGCGCTTTCAAGTAAGGAATCCGGGCCGGAAAAGTGCCGGCCTCGCCTTTCCAGTAAAGCGGAAAACTGAGCGGCAACGTCCAGTAATCATGCGGCTGCATGTCGGATACCCTCTCGTTGGCCCCGATGACCGTATCCACCCCATCCAGGGTTTCCATAAGGCGCTTCAGGGACGACTTGCACACATAGGTAATATGACGAACGCCCCATTTCTTTTTCAGCTCCGGCAAATACCGGCAGAACTGGATTTCATCGCCAAGCCCCTGCTCCAGCCATACCAGCAAGGATTTTCCGGTCAGCGGCTCGCCCCGCCACTTCGGATACGGCAGATCCGGCAGGGGAATGCCGCTGTCCGGCAATCCATGGCTGTAGCGGGATTCATGATGAACCCAGCCCTCGTCAAAACGCCCCTGGGACAGGAGCAGAAACCCCAGATTGAGATGGGCAAGCTGATAAGAGGGATCTATCACAAGGGCTTGTCGAAATCGACGCTCGGCCTCTGTATCCCGGTTCAAATTGGTCAGGAAAACGCCCATATTTGAATAGGGGTATGCCGATTCCGGGCTCAGGGCGATGGCCTGAAGGTAATGGTCCTCGGCTTCCGGAGAACCGCGGCTTGCCAGCAGTCCGGCCAGATTGGAATGAATCTCGGCGGACCCGGGGTTGAGTTTGGCGGCTTTTCGGTGACACTGTTCGGCTTCTTCATCCCGCATCCGGATTTCCAGCACCAGGCCAAGATTCGTGTAAGCCATTGAATTGTCAGGATCCAATGCAATGGCCTTTCGGTGACAATGCTCTGCTTCATCGATTTTTTTGCAGCCGGCAAGCAAAATACCGAGATTGGAATACGCCGCCGCATTGCCGGGATTCAGTGAAATTGCTTTCAGGTAGCACGCTTTGGCCTCATCGTTTTGTTTATGTGCGGCAAGCAGGACGCCGAGGTTGGAATAAGCCTCCGCATTGCTCTGATCCTGTTCAATGGCTGTCCGGTAGCATTGTTCCGCTTCGTCGTCTTTGCCGCCGGCTGAGAGCAGGACGCCCAGGTTGGTGTAAGTATCTGAATTTCCGGAATTCAGCGCAATGGCTTTTCTGTACCAGTATTCTGCTTTATCTTCCTGCTTTTGCCGGGCGAAAAGAAGCCCGAGATTGTTGTAGGCCCCGGCGTTTCCCGGATCGATTGAAATGGCTTTCCGGTAGAACTCTTTTGCCGCATCATCACGCTGCGAGCGGGCGCAAAGCAGCCCGAGGTTGAAGCACGCACCCGAGGCATCGGGATTCAGCCGGATGGTTTGCCGCCAGTAATGCTCCGCGCGCGCGTGGTCTCCGAGGGCAACGGCGCAGACACCGGCGATATTGTGAAGATCGGCATTCTTGCAATCGATCTTCAATGCGGCTTCAGCCGCCTCCAACGCTTCTTGAACCTGTCCGCATGCAAACAGATTGCAAGGAACCGAACCGTCATTTTTCATCATTATTTATTTCCAACAAATAAAGCCAACTGCAAAAGTCCATCATTGTCATACCTGCGAAGCTCAGAATCCAGGCATTCCAATTGGTTCCGGCGCCGTGGAGGTCAGCTTGCCGAAGTCACGACGCAATTCGTGAGGTTCAATAATAGCAGCGAGCCAAGGTCCGATTTCGCCGATGAAAATTCCATCTTATTCAAACGGCCGGCCGAAATAGGTGAGTGCCCATATCGCAATCAAGTAAAGGCTGATCAGGGACTGCAACCCGGCAACTGTCCTCACCCATCCGGCTGCCAAGAGTTTATGATCGTTTGTCTGGAGACGTTGAATCCATTCTCCGAAATTAAAATCGTGCCAGCCGATGCTGAATGCAGAGTACAGGCTAAAATACAACCCTATCCATATTGATTTACACCAATCTCCGGTCAGTTTTGAAGTCTCGCAGATTTGATTTTTATTCAACATACACTCATCTATGTTTTTACAATAGATTCCACTCTTACCTCGAAAGTCCTTCAGGGCAATGGCATACGGAATCATAAAGATAAAACTGAGGAAAAAAGCATTTTCAAAGCACGCCATGGTTCCATTCCCCACCGGGTGGTGTAATCAAAAAGAACATAGTTAATCACACTCTCGATAATTGCAGCATCTTCTTTTCTTTCATTAAGCCCCGTAATCATCTGAAGCGACGACATCGTTTCACAGTGCTTGATGGCATAGGTTATTTTTCGTTCCTGCCGATTAAGCCCGGCCGTCCTGAATTCATTCCGCAACTTAATCATCTCTTGAGGACTTATTTCGTACTTCATTTAATCAAGATTCTTAGCAACAGAGACATTAATAATATTCGGTAGGGTATTGGGCTCAAACACTGCACCGTTCAGGTTGGTCACATTGATCTCACTATGATCATACCACCGCAGGTCTGCATTTTCCATTTTGGTACCCATCAGTTTCGCATTGCTGAGATCTGCTCCCCATAATATTGCATTGCTGAGGTCGGCCCCCCCAAGGTCGGCGCCAACCAGTTTGGCTGCCACCAACCGGCTTCCGCAAAGGTCGGCACCACACAATATTGCGTTGCTCAGATCGGCTTCCCCCAGATCGGCCCCATTGAGTTTAGCGCTCTCCAAATTTGCGCTTCTCAGGTCGGCTCCCAACAGTAAAGCACCAACCAGATTGACACCCTTCAGATTGGCACCCTTCAGGTCGGCACCGATCAACATGGCCCTTCGGTTGTCTGTAACGGCTTTATTTGAGGTGTAGTCATTTTTGTATGCAATCTGCCATTCTGAGTGAATTTGAATTATTTTTTTAAGTTCTTCTGCCGATAATTTTGGTAAGAAATGATCCGCGCCGGCTGAGACATTAGCAATGAGCAAATGAAAAACTATAATTAATTTAAGCAAAAGCATGCGTGATTTCCTGGTTAAAATTGACATGATCTCCTCCGTTTAATCACATTAGTTGCCTGCCAGTTTTGTCTTCAAATTTCCATTGCTTTTGCCGAATGGATATATTCCTTGTTTTCTCCTCTTTTTGTTAATTCACCTCCGTTCTCATCTTATTTGCAGGAAAGTCGGCCTAAATGAAAGTGATATGAAAATTGGCCTTGTTATTTAAAAAGGAATGTTGCGCGCGCATCTGGATCTCGTGTTCTTCATTTATGTGCTTCATGACCAACGACCATTGAAGCCAAATCAAATGTCAACTTGCATAGCGCCGCCGATTCTTCGAGTCCATCCAGGAAGCGCTTCGGAATGCCCGAAAAACCGGTTTGGGCGCCCACAAGGGCTCCGGTGAGGATGGCTCTGGCCTGGTTCTGCCCGCCGCCATTGACGGCATGGAGCACGGCCGATTCAAAATCGTCGCGAAACCGGGCAGCCAGATAGTATGCGGCGGGAAGCTGGTGGTAAATGGCGCAGGGCATGCCGTAAACAATGGATGCTTTCCACGCGGGCTCGATGCGGATCTGCGGATCGGCCGCGGCTCTTGCCATGTAAGAAGGCGTCAGCAGGGCGTCCGGCGAGGCGAACCGGCCGGCCCGTGGCGGGTCCGGATCACCGGGACGCGGCGGCTGAAGATTGTCGCGGGTCACGGCGTGAAAAGGCAATTTTCCGCTTTTCACCCATTCCATGAGTTTGGATGACAGCTCCGCATCCAGGGCATGCCCCTGAACCAGAAGTCCGAGCACCGCGCAGAATGCGACCGTCATTGAAACCACGGTGTCATCTGCCTGGGTAAGGATGGTATTTTCAGCAACGGCGGATGCGAGCCGTTCGGGCTCCAGCGCATAGCGGACGGCGATGACAAGGGTGCGCTCGATGGCTTCCGTTGTATCCGCATGTCCCCCGGTCCGCCCCCAGGGCAGGTTCTGCCGCACCCGGCGCCGCCATGCTTCCCGGATGGACTGGCTGGTGTACCCGCCCGGGCCGCACACCGGCGTTCCATCAAGTAGCGGAAAGAGCTCATTGTCCATCCGGCGGCAGAAATCCCCTGCATCGTAGCCGCCGCAATCCACAAGAGAGCAGAGCGTGAGTTTTAAAATATAGCCTGCCTGGGAAAGCCGGCCGGCCTTGATACCGTCATGGTATCGGCCGGGTTTGGGATCGGTATAGCCATCGATCCAATCCCCGTAATCGCGGCGAAGCTCGGCAAGATCATAATACCAGTGGGGGCCAAGACCCAGGGCGTCGCCGATGAAGGCTCCCATGACGGCGCCGGATGCGCGATCCCGGATGTTTTTGTTTGCCATATTACGCTCCTTCTGTAGTAATTGGAAATGTCGCCAAGAGCATTCACGTAGTCAAGTTTGAAATGCACGGCCAGGTAGTTCTTGGCGTATGAGACCACATCGCCGTAACCCTCCAGGAAAGCGGCAAACCGAAGCTCAAGCCGGCTATCGCCGATGATGCGGTTGAAAACGCTTTTCCTCGGAACGCAGATCCTTCATGATCGTCTGTGCAAAGTAGCCGATCACGCTCATGTTTGATTACTCGCTTTTCTTTTTTGCAGACGTCCCGGCCTTGTCGAGTCGCTTGCGCTGATTGGTTTCAATTTTTTTGATGCTTTCCGCGGCCGGCAATTCTTCGGGCATCGTGCCGCCCAATTCCCGGATGGTTTGCCGCACCTTTGCGCCGACTTCACGATGCGTCCGGTTTGCCGCATCTTTCCCCTTCACCTCGTCCCTGCGCAGTTTTTCCTCTGCCTGGGTGGCCCGGAACAGGTTTGCCGCCAATTCCGTGCTACCCATGTGATCCAGAATCTTCTGGCTCTTTTTCAAACCTTTCCGCTTGTGAATGTCTTCCTGTTTCAGCCCACCATAAAGCCCCATATACCGCTGCCCGCCTTTCCCTATCTCGATCATTTCGGTGACGTCAACGAAATGATCCTCAATGCGGTGGCCACTGTTAAAACAGGACAATTTGGCCTTCTCGATTACCCCCTCGAAATTACGATAGTCGCCGTAGCTCAATACGCCGGCAAACTCACGGCTTGACCAAAATTCCATCCCTGCATCGTTCGTGCGTTTGATTCTCTCGAAGGGCGAAAGATCCGTGTCAGCAGTATTTCCGGTTTTACTGTTCATATTCGAAAAACTCCTTTCGGGTTCCCCAAATTGCTTAACCCCATTGAATTCTGGATTTATACGCTAACATCAACAATCGTCATGGTGTCGTTGCCGAAGATGTCCACCACCTTGACCGCGATCTTGCGGCGTCCCGGCGCGCATTCGTGAAAGATGCTTTTCAGCTCCAGAGACCGGTCTTTCCTGGTACGAAAAGACTGCCATTCGTTCTCGAAGATGTAATCCCCGGTCAAGCTGCTCCATTCGCTCTCTACTATATCGCCAGGCGCGCGTGACACCCTTCCAATCATAAACTGGATTACCTTTTTTGGCACCGCCTGAGCCAGTAATGTCGGCTTTGTTATATCTTCTGCCCGTCCCTTCTTCTATATGTCGATACCACTTTGATGCTGTAGCTTCGGGTAACGGTGTGAACTGCATGTTGAGTATTTGCTGTCCTATAGATTTGACGCAATAGAAGAGTGTGTCACAAATCTTCCCGAATTGCTTTGCTCCTTGGCCGCCGTCACTATGCGCATCGGAACGCTTCCACGTGATCTCGTTGACGTAGTTGTTTATGCCGAATATTTCATTCATTATTATTCATATAAACGCATTCACCCGCCAATCACAATGCACATAGATACTCCCATCCTCGGCCAGCAAATCCCGCATCAGCACCAGGCATTCATAGATCATGGCAATAAAGGAGTCCGCGCCCTTTCCCCAGGTGTCGCGGTAGGCAATTTCTTCCAGGATGTTGGGCTTCTTGGTGAAGGTGTCGCCGCCGATCTCGATGTCCATTGAAAAATCCGCGCCCACATCAAACGGCGGATCAATGTAGATGAGTTTCAGGCCGCCCTGCTTTTCGATCTCTTCGCCGTTCTTCAGCGATGCGAGGATGAGCTTGTTGTCGCCCCAGATCAGCTTGTTGGTTCAGCCCTTGAGCTGGCGGCCACGGGCATCCAGGTCGAACAGGCTCAATTGCCTGGCGGTGTCCGACGGCTTTTCGGCGCGCGGTTCGTCCACCTGCTCGATGACCTGAAAGGGCAGCACGATATTGCAGACCCCGCTCGTCTTGCCGTTCCAGACCAGCTCCACCTCCCGCCTGTCCTCAAACAGCAGAAAGCGGTATTTCTCCGGCAGCGGCCTGCCCGCCTCGATAAATCGGACAATCTCCTGCTGTTCCTGTTCGGTCAGTCGCGGTATAAGTTCCTCTGTTTGTCAGTGCCCTACCCTGGCCAGACCGAGAGGCGCTTTTGTGAATTTAGGCGGCATCGCAGTTCCTGTCGGGAAACAACCGGAACCGCGATGTGCTTGTATCAGGGGAAAAGTATCTTGACAGGCAGCGATCAGTTTTTATTCGCCGGAGCTACGGTTACAAAATGCTCCTGGTAAGCAACGGCGCCGCCGGCGGGATCCCAGATATCGAGCCCGCCCTGCATGAATTTATTATCCGCAAGGCCCCGGCCCATGGCCCGGCTCTCCACCGGCAGGGTGTGGCCGAAACCGTGGACCACGAATACGGCCTCCGGATGGATAAGATCC
>JBBIPX010000089.1:0-14424 GCA_037442625.1 Desulfobacteraceae bacterium | reverse complement strand
AGTTGAAACAGAGACAATCTTATTTTTTGGAGAATTTATTGCTTTATCGCAAATAATTACAACATTTAGGGCGTTAACCAAATATTCTTTTTTATATTTTGGCCTGTCGTCTTTTATTTCTTGTGCGACGAGACCTGGGTTGATGTATTCAGCATTTCTTTCAGGAGTTTTTGTCTGTTCAGCTTGACGTGTCGAGGCACATCCCACCACTAACAATATTAAACATATCGTTTGCAATATTTTCATTGGTTTTTCCTGTTCTTGTTGAAATAAAATCTAACTATCCCTATTCAAGATTTAAATTCACCCGACCATGATCGGAAACTGGAAGCGGGAACTGATCGAGGGCGCCGCCGAGCTGTTTGACAAAGGGCAGAAAACCAAAAAGCAGCATAACGCCGAGGTGGATGAACGCAACCGCCAACTTGGGCAGTTGAAGTTGGGAACGGACGCATCAGTTGTTGAACAGGATGCCCCCCGCCGAATGCTATTTCAAAGAGCAGGAAAACCTGGCGGCCTGATTGGTCAGGCGCCAACCGGGCCAATTTCAGCCGACCTGAGGGCTCCTTGCGATGGCCCGGTTGAATTGCCTGCAAGAAGTGAATAAACGACATAACCGGCTCAGAGCTTATTCACATTGAAAAGCTGCCCAACGCATCGGGACCACCGCAATTTTTATGTTTCCTGCGATCTGACTCTGACCTTTTATCCGAATGTTGCATGGCTTGCCAAACATGTTTGAAAAGTTCCGTATCCCCGTAACCAAATCCGTATTGGCCTAATATTTCTTGTACATTTGTTTTGCTGATCTCGCCTGGCAGTCTGCCAGATTCCGCAACCCATTTCCCCACAATAAAGGCGGCCTGAAGGGTATGTTCCATTGATTCGTGAATCGTGCTTACCCTGCTGTTTTTTCGTGCGACATCAACCGCAGGGACAAGCCCCATCTTCTCAAGCTCTGATTTACAATAGGATGTATAAATCCAAATTATTTCCGTATCGCCTTCTCTCGGAAAATACGGCCTTACCTCAACGTATGCCTCGCCTGTCGGAAAATGGTAGTCTGCTGGATAGCCGCCTGGCCGTGTTGTATATGGTTCAGTATTCCATACACGATAGAGTAAAATATTTTTTTCCTTAACGTGGTATTTAAGCGCTTCAAGATTGACGACACCCGACACTTCCAGTGATTTATATGTGACGTATACTTTACCGTTAAATACAATTTCATCCATAAAAACCATATTTCCATCTCCTCTAATGGCTCTTGAAATAAATCGGAGAAAGCCGGGCAACCCTTCCGTTTTCAACATAACCGGCCAAGTTATCGGACTTGGGTTCAGTTATAGGAGTGGCATTGCGTTCGGCAGCCCAGGTCAACTCGACTTCAACGCTGGGTGGCCGACACGGATCAATCCCATTATGGATGAATAATGATAGGCGGGAAAAAGATACCGATCCCCGGCGGCGGCGGCGGAGCGTAGATGACTGGCGGCGGTGCATAAACGCGTCCTCTGTAGTCGTAACTGTAGCCATAAGGCCGATATTCCGGCCGGCCATGGACATAGGGATTGCGATAATAGCCGCGTCCGTGCTCGTAGTACCCGTGTCCTCGGTGATCGTAACGGCCGTCGTCATCGTACCCGCGTCCCCGGTGATCGTAACGGCCGCCGTCATCATGACCGTGATCTCTGGCGAGGGCCGGAGCCGCATCCATGCCGCCGATCACTATGGCTAAAACAAGCCCCATCATCATCCTGATCATCATGGTTCTATAATTCCGAATTCTTGATGTTTTCATAAATTCACTCCATTCTATAGCCGATTCCAATCGCCTGATTGGCGATAATCGTTGGTTTTATACCTTCAATCATTTCATTCTTTTCTTTCCGTGTCGCCCTGTCAGGAATATCGCATCGGTATTTTTTTTTTGTTCATCCGACATACTGCCATAAAGCGCCTCGAAAGGCGGGATGAACTTCTTCAGTTGATTTAAATGGGCTTCGGAAATCTGATAGCGGAATTTCATTTGTTCAAGTGAGTTCATGGTCCTGATTTCTTCAGTTTTTTCCTTGGTGAGGGCGTCCATTTCCTTGGCATTATCCCGCATTACCAGTATAAGGTTATCCCATAATTCTTTCTGGGCATCTGTGATCTTTAGCACGCCTTGAAGTTTTTTGATTTGAGCTTCGGTATACGCGACAGCAGAGGTTCTGTCGGCTGCCGACGATTTCTTGCTGATAGATGCCGCAAGAGAAGTATTTGCGCTGGCGAAAAAGATAGCGGTTAAAAAAGCCGCCATCATGACAAAAAGTACGACTGAAATAGAAATCTGATAGACCTTTTTTTTCATGATCTGCCTCCTTTTGAATTTAATTGCAGCGCTTTCAAGCGCCAAAGGATAAATAAATCTTTTTTCATTTTCCGGGCGATTCATCGTTCACAATGCCGGCCCCAACCGATGATTATGACCCATTTCCAGTCTCCGATATATCAGAAAGGTCGTTGTTTATAGACACTTGTTGCTACAAAGCATATCATCTTCGGATCACAGATGTCAAATTTGCAACAGCATTGGATCCAGGCTGACATAAATATCTCAGCGCCCATTTGCTGAGATCGCCGACAATGACATTTTCCTAATTGAATCCAGTGGCAAGAACAAATGAAATTCCGAACAACGGGCGGCAAAGGGGAAAGTATGAATGTTCACAGAGAATTAACACACCGGCTTTATGAGAACCCGTTTCCCGCCCTTGCCGCGGTTTCCTCACTCTCTCCCGGGATTTCCAGAAGCGGCAGATATACTTTGAAAACAGTTCCTTTCCCAACTAGGCTGGAAACCCGGATATCACCGCCGTGCGACTCCACGATGCCGCGCACTACGGAAAGGCCCAGTCCCGTCCCCTTTCCCCTTTTTTTGGTGGTAAAGAAGGGATCGAATATTTTACCCTGAAGCGTTGGATCGATTCCGGTTCCGTTGTCGGATACGCTGATGCATGCATATCCGCCGGCGGGAATATCTCCCGGATGTGAATTCCCGCGCCGGTCCTTGTTTTCACCAAAAGCCGGGATGGTCCATCCGAAGGCTGTCTCTTTCAGTTCGACATGAATGGCTCCGCCGCTTTTTTCAACTGCATGAAAGGCGTTGGTGATCAGGTTCATCACGATCTGATGCACCTGTGTGGGATCCGCGGAGACGATGCCGCAATCGGCATGGTGGATATGGCTGGTGATTTCAATACCGCTGGGTATCACCGTCCTGGCAAGTTCCAATGCCTCTTTCAAGACAGGTTGAATCCGGATGGGCTGTTTCCGAATGTCGGATGGACGGCTGAAAGCCAGAATCTGCTTGATCAGGTTACTTCCCAGTTGCGCGGCCTTATTGATTTTTTCAATGCTGACACGCTCCGGTGCGGCCGTCGGCAAATCTATAAGCAGCAACTCCGATAGGCCGCTGATCGGATTCAAGATATTGTTCAAATCGTGGGCGATGCCCCCTGCAAGCAATCCTATGAACTCCATTTTCCGGGCCTGCTGGAGCTTGGCTTCGAGTCTGGCTTTTTCTTCCTCGGTTCGCCGGCGCTCGGTAAGGTCGTGAGCGATGCCAAGCACCCCGAGAAGTTTACCATCGGCATCCAGCATCGGCGTTTTTACGGTATCAAACAGGGCACGATAACCGCCGCCGGCAAAGGTGAGCCATTCCTCGTTTCTGATGGGCATGCCCGCTGCAATGGCCTTGCGGTCGTGCTCCCGGAAAAAATCGGCAAGCTCCCTGTCGAAAAAGTCGAAATCGGTCTTGCCGATTATGTCTTCTTTAGACGCACCGACCAGATGCTCAAACATCGGATTGCAGTACATAAAGACGCCGTCCACGTCTTTGAGCCAGATCAGGTCGGGGATGGTTCGAACCAGGGTTTGCAGGCGGGTTTCACTCTCACTTAAGGCTTGGGTCCGCTCCGCCACCCGCCTCTCCAGTTCGTCGTTGGCCCGATACAACGCCTCCTCGGCCCTTTTTCGCTCAATGGCAAGGGCGACCTGATCGGCAACGGAAACCATTACATCCATGTCGGTTTGATCATAACGCATCGGATCAAGATAGCTTTGAACCGCCATGACGCCGATAATTACGTTCTGGGCGTTTACCCTGGTTTTTAAAGGCACGCCCAGCCAGATTTCAGACGGCGTGCAGGCCGGTATTTTGAAACCGCTTTTGGCGCGACGGGATATCATTTCCGCTTTGGTCACGCATACGGGGCGTCCGGTCAGAATAACCTCCACGGTCAATGATGCTGTCCGGCTGACTGCAATAACCGGTGGATAGCACGCATCCACCGTATCCACGCAGTAGGGAAAAGTCACGCTGTCTCCGGACCCATCGTAGAGCGCGATATAAAAATTGGTGGTGTCGATGACCGGGCTCATGGCCTGATGTATCGTCCGGAATAATTCGTCAAGGTTGGAAGTCATGTTGACGGCATTGGATATTTTGAACAGTGCGGCGTTGATTTCCTCAAAACGTTTTCGCCGGGCCGATTCATTCTCCAGCAGCTTTATCCGCTGTTCCAACGCTTCATAGGTTGGTTTTTCACCCATTTCCTATCGCTCTTCCTGCAGCAGCGGCTGGACCGGCGCTGGCGGGGCTGATAAAGGCGGTGATTGCGGCTGCCGGGGCAACTCCGGTTGGGCTGACTCCGGGGGCGGCTTTACCGGCAGGGGCGCCGGCGGCTGGGATTCTGGACTCAACGGGGCGAAGCGCAGGTTGATTCTGCCCTTTTCCGACTTGATCCTCTCGATCATTTTCGAGAAAGCCTCCTCCAGCGACTTCTCCATGACGACGACCTGTCCCTGAGTCATGATCAGCCGCTTCAGTTCGGGTATTTTCAAGCTCGACGACGATTTCAGGTAAACCGGTTGAATGTAGATGAGCATCCTGCCGATGGGGAAAATGATCATATTGCCCCGTGCAACCTGAGAACCGGCCTGATCCCACAAAGTAAGCTGCTGCGAAATCGTGGCATCCTGATTGATAAGGGAGTTAATCTGAGCCGGTCCATAGACCAATTCCCCTTTCGGGAAGCTGTAAACAATCAATTTGCCGTAACTCGATTGGTCTGACCCTGCAAGCGCCAGCGCCCTGAGATTGGCCCGGCCCTTCGGCATCATGGGCGAAACCAGTACAAAATCAAAGAGATTGGGTTCGATCATATCGAGTGTGAGGAAGTATGATCTGGTTGCATGCTGTTTTTCAGAGTCAAAGGCCGGCACGCCGACATCCCAGTTGTCTTCCTGCTGGTAGAAAACCTCCGGATCCGTTTGGTGATATTTTGCAAGGATGGACATCTGGATATCGAATAGATCTTGCGGGTATCGAACCTGAGAGCGTAATTCCGGGGGCATCCGGTTTTTTTCCTTGAATAGACCGGGATACATCCGCCGATAAGCATTTACAACGGGATCCTTGGCGTCAAAAATATAATAATCCACTGTTCCGCTATAAGCATTGACGACAATTTTGACTGAATTTCGGATATAATTGATCCTGCCGGCGCCAGAACCAGAAGAAGCCGAATCGGGATAGTATTGGGACGTTGTATAGGCATCCTGAATCCAGTACAGATTGCTTCCTGTTACAACCGCATAGGGATCATGATCCAGGGTCAAATATGGCGTAATTGTTCGGATGCGCGCCTGTATGTTGCGCATGAAAAGAATTTTGCTTTTTTCATTCGTTTTCGTTGTAAAGAAAATTTCCCAATCCTTCAAATAGTAGGCGAACATCAATTTTCTGAATGCTGAATTTATCGGCACGCCATAAGCGCCGTTGTAGTTTTCAGTCACATTGGCTTCGCCCTTGGGATAGCCGAACTCGCCGGCATCGTTCGGGACGATCACATAAGGGTAGTTCTCCAGCATACCGAAATATACCGCCGGCTGCTCGACTCTGAATTCAAAATCCGACTCAAGAGGGATTCCCTTGAGAAACCAGGTCATCGGCTCGTCGCCGCCCTGGCCGGCGGGGGTCATCACCGCGCCGTAACCATGCGTGTATACCAGATGGTCGTTCACCCAATTGCGGGCACCCTTGGGCAATTCCGCAGTGTTCATCTCCCGGAAAGCCAGAAAAACCTGCTGATTATTCCCCCGGACGTTGTAGTGGCTGACATCGACTTTTGTGAAATCATAATAGGTGCGAAGCTGCTGCAACTGCTCGTAGACATCGTTCAGAAGATCACCATCCCAGACTGGGATGTTCCGGAAGATTCCCTGAACCTTGCTCTCGTCAATGCCTTCGGGAGCAGAAACGGGGGTGATCTCGCGTGTTTCAACGTCTTTCAGATTGTAGGCGGACAATGTGGCTTCGATGTTGTTGCCGATATAAGCCGATTGTTTGGATATCGCATTGGGATTGACCCAGTAGTCGTTTACCCATTTGGGAAGATTCTCGGAATACCGCGCGCTCAATGCCAAAGAAAACAAAATCGCAGAAATGATGACGGTCTTGATTCCCTTTCTGTTCAGAAAATAATAGGCTGTCGAAATCGCGGTGACTGTCAGCAGAAAGATGCATGCATATATGAAAGGAAGAATCACCCGCATCTGGGCATACCCGGGCCCCGAGAAGAGCGGCTCGTAATTGGATGTATAAAGCAGCGCATAGCGCTGCAGGAAAAAATCCCATATCTCTATTGCAAAGACGGATAAGAGCAGGAAACAGATATGGGTTTTTGCCCCCTTTTGGATGCCGTCATCCTGTGCCTTGAGCAGCCGGTGCTCCAGCCAATAAAGGAAAAGAACGCAGACCAGCAATATGGCGAAAGAGATGAATATCCGCCTTTGAAGCAGCGTATGGATCGGAAATGAAAAAAGATAATAACTGATGTCCTTCCCGTATACGGAATCCGCAACACCTGACTGCGGACCGAAAACAAACAACAGAAAAGACTCCCAACGTTCGAAAAGCGGCTGCGCAATCACGATTCCCAGCAACAGGGAAAGCGGCGTATAAACGCGCATGGACCCGGTACGGAACATCTGCAAAACTCTTCGATAAGATTCTTTGGACAGTGCTTTAGAATCCGCCGGAGGCGGACTTCCGGTGCCCAGATACCGCGATGCGATCCAGAAATTGAAAAAGAAGATACAGAAAAAAAGTGCGGTGACGCCTACGAACACCAGGTACCGGTAGAGCAGCCGCTGCATGAAGTAGAAGGCATACCCCAGGGAATCAAACCACCAGTAGTCCACCGTGTAGTCGACGGCCAGAAAGTTGACAGCCAGAAACAAGAGCCCAAGAAAGACCAATACACCCGCAACCGTCACTGACTTTCGCCCCACCAATCTCATCCTGTCCTCCTGTCGATCTGTTTGCATCAATGCGCTTTTAAACAGCCATTCGCTGCATTCAGGTGTCGTCGAAAGGCTGCATTTTCATTTTATAAGCAGTTTAATATCTGAATGTTATGATTGCAAGGTTATCTTGACGAAACGCAAATATAATTCGCTTTCCGGCATTGCGGGCCCGGCGGGATGGCATATTTTCCCGGATAAATTTCATGGGGGCACCCATGGCTAATCCGATTCCGATTCTATTTCGTCAAATATATCCTCGATGCCGTAAAGAAAGGATCACACGGCAGGTGTAAGACAGGCTTTCGATGCTCTCGAAGAATTGAGCTGAAAGGTTTTGTTTCATGACAGATAAATATTTCTTGACAAATTGTTATCTATTGTATTACAAACATAAAAAGTTGCAAAAAGCAAAAATTTTTCGCATTATGCAACTCAGTTTCAATGTGGATAGCCACAAAAGATAAGCCGGGTATATTTTATAATTCGTGGATTGCAAGAAAAACACGTTTTCTGAATGATTTCTTGTAAGTACATCGCTTCAATTGAATTCAGTGTAAAGGGACACTTCAATGAAAATTAGAAGAAGCTGGTTGTGCTGGGCTTTTATGCTTGTCGGAGTTAATGCTGTTGCAGCGCCAGTTCCGGATACCGGGCAGACAAAATGCTACGATGCGGCCGGCAATGTGATCACCTGCCCCTCTGCAGGTCAGCCGTTTTACGGCCAGGACGCCGATTATTCGATTAATCCGATGTCCTATACCAAGCTGGACGGAAGGGGCAATGCCCTGCATGATTCCGCAAAGACCTGGGCAATGGTGCGGGACAATGTCACCGGATTGACCTGGGAAGTCAAACAGAACATGGACGGGGCGCAAGACTACAGCAACCCCCATGATGCGGACAACACTTACACCTGGTACGACGGCAACCAGATCGCCAACGGCGAAAATGCCGACGCATCCGGCAATGGTACCGACACAAAAGCATTTATCAAAGCGCTGAATGATGCTCATTTCGGGTGCCATTCCGACTGGCGACTGCCCACCATCAAGGAGTTGGACTCTATTGTAAAATACGATATTCCGTATCCGGGGCCAACCATCAATTCCACTTATTTCCCGAACACCCAATCGTCCTATTATTGGTCTTCGACTAACTACGCCTATATTAAAGGCTTTGCGTGGGGAGTGTATTTCTACTACGGCTACGACTATAACGACTATAAGGACCACTACTTCTATGTCCGCGCCGTTCGCGGGGGAAAGTCTCATCCAACCTATGTAGACAACGGCAATGGAACGGTCTCGGATACATCTACCGGCTTGATGTGGCAGCAGGACACGGCTGATAATACGATGACCTGGGAACAGGCGTTGTCATACTGCGAGAATTCAACTCTGGCAGACTTTACGGACTGGCGGTTGCCCACCAAAAAAGAGCTGCGAAGCCTGGTGGATTACAGCCGCTATAATCCGGCAATCGATACCACGTACTTTCCGGACACGGCTTCATCCTTTTACTGGTCTTCTACCACCAGCGCATATGGCACCTACGCCGCCTGGGGCGAGTACTTCTACGACGGTTATGACTTGGGCAGCTATAAGAGCAATTACAACCATGTGCGCGCCGTTCGCCGGGGACATAGACCAATTACCATCAACATCAAACCAGAAGGCCACTTTAACCGCATCAACCTACGCAGTGATCGAAACGTTTCCGTTGCCATCCTCTCTACGACCGACTTTGATGCTCCCGGTCAAATAGATAGGACATCCCTCACTTTTGGTTCGACAGGGGATGAACAGAGCCTGGTCTCCTGCGATCGGAGGCCGAAAGATGTCGATCATGACGGCATAAAAGACGATCTTGTTTGTCATTTCTCCATTAAATCGGCAGGATTTAAGTGCGGAGACACCGTTGGGATTCTCAAAGGCGAGACAGCGGGGGGAATGCCCATAATGAGTAAGGATTCAGTTATAATCATTCCGTGCAAATAAACTGCAACGTGATTGATTCATCTGAGAGCAGCGTCGGATTCGGCTCTTTTACGTAAACTTTTCTTTCATCGTTCCCTTTACAGATGCTGATGTATTCATGAGGACAACACATAAAAAAACACCGACATAAAATGGCAAAAACTACCGGTTAATGCCAATATGTGGAATACGGCATGATTGAATTTTATTTCATCGATGCTGTATAAAACCGCACCGACCGTTGGATATTCCACCCGCGAAAAGCCAAATCAAACCTTCCAAAGGCAAATGATGCATTAATGGTTTTATGGCGGAAACAATAATCCAGCCCATGAATACATACATGATCGTTGAAATGATACCATATTTGCCTGTAAAGAAAAGTTTCAAAGTCAATCCGGTTAAAGCCAGGCTCCAGGAAATGCCGAAAAGCACCCTGCCTGTTGCGTCATTCAGCATGACAAGTGCAAAAGGCGTGTAAGTTTATGACGATCTTGTCATTTGGCCCGAGCAAGCCAAACTGCGTGCTGACCGCCCCGGTCGTGCCGCGTTCGGGGCGGCTGAAAAACCACCATTCAAAAAGCACAATGACCAGAAGAATCCCGCCGCCAAACATTATTCCGAATTTTTTCTTGTTGATTTTCCGTTCTTGCGGGGTGCACCCGATTTCTCAAGCGGACAGCACCCTATACGCGTGAATAGCTGATGCTGTCCTTTTCAAACTCCGTAATCACCGAATCGCTCAAAGAAGGACGTACTTTCGGCAGGATTTGGACGAATGTCTCCGCGGTGACCCGGTAATCTTCTTTACTGGCGAGCTCCTGCTCGAATGCAAAATGGGCCACCTGCTGGAATAGATACTGGATATCCGATGGCGTAAACCCGGATGTCATTTCGACGATGTGATCCAGATCGATTTGTCCGGTATTAAGTTTGGAAAGGTAATGTTCTAGAATCGTCGTCCTTCCCTCCCTGTCCAATCCCCCAACAGGAATAATGCAGTCGAATCTTCCCGGACGCAGCATCGCTGCATCCAACTGCCGGATGTAATTGGTGGCGCAGATCAGCAGCAGCTTGTTCTTCTGGTTCTTTAACAATGGAATTTGTTTTAAAAACTCGTTCGTGATGGACTTATCAATCCGGTCAGCCGTATCCCGACTGCCCGCGATCTCTTCGAACTCATCGATAAATAGCACCACTTCATCCAGATGCCTTGCCTCTTCCATGACATCCCGCAAGTTGGCGCCGATCTTCTCCACCCCGTCCGCCATCAGCATGCTGGGAAATATCTCGATGTACCGCCAAGACAGGATGCCGGCTATCGCCTTTACAAAATGGGTTTTGCCCGTACCCGGAGGCCCGAAGAATACGATCGCCTTGGGAGGAACCACCCCGTGCTTGATTGATAGGCCCTCTTCCATCAGGGGGAGGATGATCCTTCGCTGGACCAACTGCTTGGGAGGCTGGGAGTCGGATATGGTATCCCAGATCTCCCTGCCGATGGTCTGGGCTCCCATCTCATACAGGATGCTCTTTCGTTGGTGGGTGACGTACTCATCGGGGGCCTTTTCGATGTTTTCCAGAAAATCGATGCAGGCGGTCCGCAACCCCACATCCCGACCGAGTTTTTCCGAGAGAAGCCACTTGTGTCTCAATATCTTGGGCCACAGGTCGGCACAAACATCCAAATCAAATACCACGCCGCTGAGCTCGAATATTCTATTCTTACATTCTTCCGGTGACAGCATTTCCGGTGGGTTATCGTTCATACCATACCTTGTCGTAGGGAATTGGCGCCACTATCGTTTATTCTAAGGTCATTGACACAGGCCGCTTTGAAAGGACGGCATCAGGCGCCCCGCAGCACATCAATCATTGAAAAAACCCTGCCCTGTGTCCCGTGGCTGATTTTTGCGTGCAAATAGACGACCGCATCCAGTGTCCCCTGGGCATAGACATCCCGGCCATTGACATTGTGGGTGAATTCAAAGGTAACGGTCTGATCCGCGGAAGTCAGGGTATAGGTATGCCACCCGTGCCCGCCGATATAAGCGTCTGGAATGCCCCATTCTTTTTGCTGGACATCCGGACTGCGCTCCCTATGGATATCGTCTTCCGCAAAGGGAATCCCCATCCGGTTAAAGTATCCGATGATGGCCTTGGCCGTACCGCTGGTGTCCGCCTTGCCTTTTTGGTGGCTTTCCCGAACCTTCAGGCTGTATCCTTTATACAGATCCGGAAAATTGGCCGCACCGTATTCCAGCATGGCCTGAAGCCCGACAATCTGTTTGGCCATGTTGGGAGCGATGACCGCAGCGGTCGCAGAAGATGTGACCGTACTTTCAAGGCTTTTCCGGTCGCCTCCGGTTGTTCCCATGACAAACGGCAGGCAGTGCCGTGCATAAAACGCAGCATTGTCTTTTATCGCGGAAGGATGGGTAAAATCCAGGGTGATGATGCCGGGATAGTTATTTACGATATCCTCGATTGCCGCCTCCCGGTTGTCAGGGTGAATCAGCCGGATCGGCATTTCTCCCAATTTAAATTCCGAAAACGGAATATCCGCGCCGGTCAGTGAAAACGGAACCAATTCAAACCGGCTGTCATTAGCGACTTGCCCCGCCACTATCGCCGCCATATTCCCGGGCAGGCCATTCACCATCGCACGAATTGGATTCATCGGATCACCTCCATAAAAGAATACCTGTCATTGAACGCAAAAGGAAGAACGCCTCCCCTTGGAATAATTGGATTGCCGGAGATTTTCTGAAAAGCGGATGTCTGAATTCCCCCCTGCCCTCCGTTTCCAAAAGGAGGAATCAGTGTTGAGCAACGAAGGGTTATATCTCAAATCGATTACAGGGATTCCATAATCTGCATGCCGTCGGCTGATTTAAGTGCATTCAATACCTTCAGCATATCTTCAGGAACCGGAGCCTCAATAAGGATCCTTTCACCGGTTGCCGGATGGGTGAATGCCATCCGCCAGGCATGCAGCATCTGGCGTGTTGCGATTTTTAAAACATCCGGAAGCTGCGCAGCGGTTTTCCGAAATCCATAAACGGTATCGCCGACGACCGGATGCTGCATCGACGCGCAATGCACCCGGATCTGATGCGTTCTGCCGGTCTTGATTTCGATTTCAAGAAAGGAAGCAGAGCCAAACTGCTCTTTAACCCACCACAGAGTTCTGGCATTCCGGTTTCTCTTGCTCTGAACAGACATTTTTTTCCGGTCCACCGGATGCCTGCCGATCGGCAGGTCGATCACGCCGCCTGCGCTTTTCATTCTTCCCGAAACCAGCGCCAGATAGGTTTTCTGAAGGGATCTGTCCTTGAACTGCGCGGATAGATTCACCTGAGCCGCTGCGGTTTTGGCGACCACGAGAATGCCGGATGTATCCTTATCCAGCCGGTGAACGATACCGGGGCGGACTTTACCGCCGATGCCCTCCAATTTCGGACAATGATACAGGATTGCATTCACCAGGGTTCCTGAGAAATGACCGGGAGCCGGATGAACCACCATTCCCGCCGGTTTGTTGATTACCAGGATGTCGTCATCTTCATGTAGAATGGAAAGGATGATTTCTTCGGGTTCACAGGCAATGGGCACCGGGGCGGGAATGCGGCCGGAAACACTATCACCGGCTTTTACCCGGTAGCCGGGTTTTTTAAGCGCGCTACCGACCCGGATCAGGCCGTTCCGAATAAAATTGGCGGCCATGGAGCGGGAACAACCGTCAACCCGCAGTGCAACCATGTTATCCAGACGCTCTCCGGCATGTTCATTCAAAACGGCAAAGGAAAACGGACCATGGAAATACATCGGAAACGATTCACTGAACTTGGGCGACTTCCTGAACAAACAGGGATTCAATTTCCAGAAGAATCGAATCCTCGGTTGTCTGCCTGGATGTGGAAATCTCTTTAATCAGAAGGGTCTGCGCCGTATCATAGAGTTTTCGTTCACCAAAGGACAAATCCTTGGTCAGTTTCAGCAGGTAAAGATCCCGGAACACCTCCGCAACGTCAAAGAGCGAACCGGTCTTTATTTTTTCCATATAATCTCGGTATCTGCGGTTCCAGGTCTGGGATTCGGCCGCGATATCCCTTTGATTTCTCATCAGATCATAGATTTTGGGAATTTCTTTTTCCTGAATGATTTCCCTCAGGCCAACGGAATGCACGTTCCATGTGGGAATCATAATCACCATGCCGTTCTCAAGAATCTTCATGATATAAAAATCATGTTTTTCGCCATTTACGACTTTGCATTCTATGGCGTCGATGCGGCCGACACCATGAGCCGGATAGACGGCCAGATCACCGACCCGGAATTTCTTGGCGCAGGTTGTGGGGGGTTGAACCTTGTCTTTGCTTTTTTTGTCATAAAGTTTCATAGGGTACCATATGCAACCTGTATCGGGGCGTGAAATGGGACATCGGATGAGGAAACAGCGCATGAAGCAGGAGGGCCGAAGGCTCCTTCTACTTGAGATAGATTATTATCATACATCAATCGAACAAGCAATAAAAAAGGATTGGCGCCTCGCGGCGCCAATCCTTTTTAAAACAACTCAACGGGATTTGAAGCGTGTGAGGCTACATCAGGAACGGAACCATCAGCAGCGCCACAACGTTCAGAATCTTGATCATCGGGTTAACGGCAGGACCTGCGGTGTCTTTGTAGGGATCGCCGACAGTGTCGCCGGTAACCGCGGCTTTATGGGCATCGCTGCCCTTTCCGCCGAGATGACCGTCTTCAATGTATTTCTTTGCATTGTCCCATGCAGCCCCACCGGTTGTCATGGAGATGGCCACAAAAAGACCGGTGACGATGCTGCCGATCAGAAGACCGCCCAGAGCAATCTTGCCCAGGAGAAGGCCGACGATGATCGGTGCAACAACCGGCAGGATGGCCGGAACAATCATTTCCTTCAATGCGAATTTGGTAACGATATCCACGCATGCGCCGTAATCGGGTTTTGCGGTACCTTCCATGATTCCGGGAATGGTGCGGAATTGTCTGCGGACTTCTTCAACAACCGCGCCGCCGGCATTACCGACTGCTTTCATGGCAATGGAGGCAAACA
>JBBIPX010000088.1:0-14461 GCA_037442625.1 Desulfobacteraceae bacterium | reverse complement strand
CCGGGAATTCGACAGAAATGGGTCGAAGATTGCATGGTGCACTTCTTTGATTTTCCATCCAAAGCATTCAGATAGCCCATTCGCAAAAACTCTGCACCCAGTATCTTTTCATCAAACTGCATATTATGTGCAATCAAGGTCGCGGATCCAGAGATGTCCGCCGCGATTTGCGTTAAAACAGGGCGCAAGTCTTCGCCGGATTGGGCGGCAAGTTCGGTGGTAATTCCGTGGATCCTGGCAGCTTCTTTGGGAATCGAGAATCCGTTGGGCTTGATAATGTACTCTGCACTCTTGATTTCGTTTTCACCGCCGTCCATAATTAACCATGCGATTTGAACAAGTCGCGGCCAGTTATCAAGATCGGATAACAATGCTTTGTAGTTCTTGGGGATACCGGTCGTTTCGGTGTCAAAAAATAAATACATATAACCTCCCGTGTGCGTTAGCGAAAATTCCGGCCGGCCGCCATCAGCTCCCGGATGTACGGATGCCGGATATCTCCCTGCCTCAGATTCTCCGGGGTGAGTTCCTCCACCACGGCGCCCTGGTTCATGACCGCTATGACGCCGCACATGTGGGAAACCACCGCCAGATCGTGGCTCACCAGAAGATAGGTGAGTGACCGTTCTTTCTGGATTCGCTTCAGCAGGTTCAGGATCTCGGCCTGAATGGAAACATCCAGGGCCGAGGTGGGTTCATCGAGAAGAATGACTTCGGGCTCAAGAATGAGCGCTCTTGCAATGGCCGCCCGCTGGCGCTGTCCGCCGGAGAGCTGGTGGGGATATCTGAATCTGAAGCGGCTGTCCAGGCCCACGGCATCCAGGGTTTTTTCGACGCGCCGGACGGCATCATTCAGGCCGTGGATGGCCAGAGGCTCCCTTAAAGTCCGGTCAATGGTGTGCCGGGGATGAAGCGATCCGTATGGGTCCTGAAAAACCATCTGGACGGCTCTGTAAAATGAGAGATCCCGCTTGCGCTGCTGTGCCCTGCCGCCAATCCGGATTTCCCCGGTCCAGCCTGTCAAGAGACCTGTAATGCAGTTCAGGACCGTGGATTTTCCGCAGCCGGATTCACCGATCAGGCCGAAACTTGTCCCTTTTTGTATTTCAAAAGAGACATTGTTGACCGCATGGCTTTGTGCGGCGCCGGCTCCGAACACCATATCAAGGCGGGTGATTGTCAGCATGGGCTTTCAGCAGTTCTCTATCCGAGAAAAAACGCGTTCAGCAAGGCGTCATCCCGGTTCAGGGTCGGCAGGGGATCCGGATTGCCGGTTATTTTCGGCAGGCAGTTCAAAAGTCCCCGGGTATAGGGATGCCGGGATTCATGCAAATCCTTGGCATCGCAAATTTCCATGATCCTGCCGCCGTACATGACGATCACCCGGTCGCAGAAGGCGCTGACGAGCTCCAGGTCATGGCTGATCAGAATCAGCCCCATGCCCCTTCGGGTCACCAGATCGTCCAGGATTTCCAGAATCTGGCACTGCACGGTCACATCCAGCGCCGATGTGGGTTCATCCGCAATGAGAAGGGCCGGCTCCGGAATCAGCATCATTGCGATCATGATCCGCTGGCCCATGCCTCCCGAGACTTCGCGGGGATAGAGGCCGTAGACCTGATCGGGATTTCTGATCCGGACGGCCTCCAGCATTTCCAGGGTCCGCCTTCGGGCTTCCTTTCCGGAAACATTCCGGTGCGCCCGGTATGATTCCGCGATCTGCCAGCCCACGGTCCGGACCGGGTTCAGGGAATACCGGGGGTCCTGCATGACCATGGCGATCCCCCTGCCCCGGATACTCCGCATCTCTTTTTCGCTTTTGTGCAGTAAATCCTGTCCGTTGAAATCCATGGCATCGGCGCAAATTCCGGCCGATGCGGGCAGCAGTTTCAATATGGCCCTGCCCGTCACGGTTTTTCCGGACCCGGATTCCCCGACAATGCCGATTTTCTCTTTTCCCATGGAAAAGGAAACGCCCTTGACCGCGTGAACCTCCCCCCTGGCACCCGAAAAAATGACGTTCAGGTTTTTGATGCTGAGAAGCGCGGCAGCCATGCTCAATACCCTTTCCTGGGATCCAGCACTTCCCGCAATCCGTCGCCCAACAGGTTGAAGGCAAGGCTGACAACGAAAATCGCCGATCCCGGCAGGGTGATCACCCACCAGTAATCCAGAATATAGGCGCGGCCGCCGGAAGTCATGGCGCCCCATTCCGGCGACGGCGGCTGGGCGCCGAGGCCCAGAAACCCCAGACCCGCCGCGGTCAGGATGACGCCCGCCATGTCCAGTGTCACCCGGACGATCAGCGAAGACAGGCAAAGGGGCATAATGTGGCCAGTGATGATTCTGAAAGGGCCTGCGCCCTGAAGCCGGATGGCATGGATGAAATCGCAGCTTCTGAGGGTGAGGGTTTCCGCCCTGGCGATTCTGGCATAGGCGGGCCAAGATGTCACGGCAATGGCGATCACCGCATTTTCAATGCCGGGCCCCAGCGCCGCAACTAAGGCAAGGGCGAGAATCAGTTTGGGAAAAGCCAGGAAAATATCGGTTATCCGCATCAGAAGCGTATCGATCGCCCCTCCCAGATATCCGGAGATCGTTCCGATTACAATTCCCGCGGGCGCCGCAATGACGGCAACCAGCCCGACCACATACAGGGTCAATCTGGAGCCGAAGACAATCCGGCTGAAAATATCCCTTCCCAGTTCATCGGTTCCGAAAAAATGTTTCGGCGATATCGGCTGAAGCCTGTTTTTCAGGTCGGTCAGCAGGGGGTCACAGGGTGCAATGCGCGGGGCAAGGATGGCGATAAGAATCAGAAATAAGATGATCGAAAGCCCCAGAACCGCCGACCGGTTCTTCGAAAAATCCAGACATCCCGAATAAATCCGTCCGGCCCTGGCCTGGAAAGCCGATGCGGGCGCATCGGAGAGCAGCCAGCTCTTCAGCGCGGATTTATTGGGTCGGGCTCTTTCCGGTATCATGATTGCAGCTTTTTAATAGCCTATCTGGCCCTTGGGTCCAGAAATTCATAGAGGAAATCGGAGAAAAGATTGATCCCCAGAAAAATCGCACCCACAACCAGAGTGCCGCCGAGAACGGCGTTCATATCGGCATTCAGGAGCGAATTGGTCAGGTACTGCCCGAGTCCCGGCCATGAAAATACGGTTTCGGTCAGAACGGAGCCTTCCAGCAGGCTCCCGAAGCTCATGGCAATGACCGTGATCAGGGGAATCCTGCAATTGTCCAGCGCATGCCCCCAGATAACCCGCCATTCGGCAATGCCCTTGACCCTTGCGGTCAGAATGTATTCCTGGCCGAGCTGCGCGATCATCAGCGAGCGCGTCATGCGGCTCAGGTACGCCATGCTGTAATAACCCAGAAGGGAGGCCGGCAGAATGATGTGGGACAGGGCATTGCGGAAAATGCCCCATTCCCCGGCAAGGATGCAGTCGATAAGCAGAAAGCCGGTGACCGGATCGACCATGTTCTCGTAAAAGACATCCACCCGGCCGGGCCCGGGCAGCAGGTTCAGGCGGGCATAAAACACCATGAGCCCCATGAGCCCCAGCCAGAAAATCGGCAGGGAATATCCGATAAGCCCCATAATCCGGGCAAGGTGGTCCAGCAGGCTTCCCTGCCTGACAGCGGAAAAAATTCCCAGGGGAATCCCCGAAAAAACGCCGATCAGGGTCGCAATCACCGCAAGCTCCACCGTGGCAGGAAACACCCGCGCAATATCTTCGATCACGGGCCTTGCGGTCAGCACGGATACTCCGAAATCTCCGGAAAGTATCGCCTTGACATAGATAAAAAACTGCCGCCACAGCGGCAGATGAAGCCCCAGCTCCAGCCGCACCCGCTGGTAGACTTCCGCGGAGGCTTTGTCCCCGACCACGGCCAGAACCGGATCGATCGGAACAATCCGGCCGATCAGAAAGGTTGCCAGCAAAAGCCCGAGGCATGTCGCGCCGACCATGGCAGCCATGCCGACGGCCCGGTTCAGGGTCCTGTAAATCCGTCTGTGATGAATGATGTCTTCCATTGTTCGATTATCGGTTTTTATTTGGTGATAAACCGGTAAAAATTGCTGTCGAAACTTGGCCCCAGGGGAAACCCGTTCACATTGGCTCTTTCGGCCAGAATTTCGATTTCCTGGAACATGAAAATAAAAGGAGCGCTTTTCTGGTGCTCCCGCTGCATCTCAAGATACATCCGGACCCGCGTTGCCGGATCTTTTTCCAGAACCGCGGCATCGGCTTTCCGGGTCATTCCGGGAATGTCCCAGGCATTTCTCCAGGCCATGGTTTTTGACTGTCCGGCGTCCGAATTGTCCGGGTTTCTGGCAAAGGTGTCCGCGTTGGTATGGGGGTCCATGTAATCGGGCCCCCAGCGGCCGATAAAGATATCATGTGCCCTGTCGCGGTATTTGGTAAGCACCTGCTTGCCTTCACCGGGAATGATTTCCAGTTTGACGCCCGCAAGGGCGAATGATGCCTGGATGGCCACGGCCATTGAAATCGATGGCTCCGTGTTCCGCACATCCATGGTCACGCTGAAGCCGTTTTCAAGACCGGCTTCTTTAAGGAGTCCTTTTGCTTTTTCGACATCCAGCGAAAACGGCGTCTCTGCCAGTGCGCCGAGAAATCCCCCGGGAAGAAACGCTTGATGCACCACGGCCTTGCCGCTCAGGATGGTGGATTCCATCCCGGCGTAATCGATGAGGTATTTCAAGGCCTGGCGGACTTGGGGAATCTTCAGGTATCTGTTTTTCTGGTTCAGGCCCAGATAGTAGAGGGCGCCCTTTACTTTTTTCCGGATCCGGATGCTCGGATTTTCGGAAAGCCCCTTGAGATCGTCCGGCTGGATGTTCCTTGCCATGTCGATGTCCCCTTTTTCCAGCAGAATCCGCTGGGTGGCGGACTCCGGGACGTGCCGGACGATGATGCGCTTCATGGCGGGTTTTTTGCTGTGGTACTGCGCGTTGGCGGCCAGGATCAGGATTTCGGAAGGTTTCCAAATTGTCAGCGCAAAGGGGCCGGAGCCGGCGGAATGGGTTTTCAGCCAGCCATGCCCCGCATCGCCGTTTTCCGCATGCTTCAGCGCTTCCTGCCTGTCCACGATGGAGCCCGGGGTCGCTGTCAGGCAATACAGGAAAAACGCGGGCGCATAAGGTTTGTCGATGACCAGCTTGACCGTATAATCTCCGGTTTTAACAATTCGCTCGTCCATGTTGGCCGGGGTGAATCCGAACTGGGTCAAGAGAAAGGCCGGGGACTTGTTCAGTTTGATGACCCGCTGGAGTGAAAAAACGACATCATCTGCGGTCAGTTTGTTGCCGGAGGCAAATTTCATCCCGTCCCAGATCTTGAAGGAATAGGTCCTGCCGTCTTTTGAAATATCCCAGCTTTCCGCAACAACGCCGAAAATCTTTCCCGCATCCTCCACATCATAGCCGATCAGGCGGTCATACATGTTGGCGGCCAGTTCGGCCCCGGTAAATTCAAAGATTTCCGCAGGGTCCAGCGTGATTATGTCATCCAGTTTCGATGCCATTACCAGAGTATCCCCGGGCGTTGCAGCAAACAGCGTGTTTGCTGCAAGCAGTGAAAGAACCAGGGCGATCCATACCGTTTTTTTCATGCGATTTCCTTTCCTTCAGCCCAAAGCCGGCTTTTGGGTGCTCCTTTGGATGATCTCCTCTTTCATGTCGGGCGAAAGATCGTTGAAATACGCCGAATAGCCGGAGACCCTTACTATCAGATTGGGGTAAAGATCCGGATTGTCGCGGGCCGCCGTCAATACGGCCGGATCCAGAACATTGACCTGCACCTGCATGCCGCCCCGACGAAAATAGGTTTTGATCAGACTGCCCAGGGCCGCGGCGCCCCTATCCCCTCGCAGGGTGCGGGGATCGAATTTCAGGTTGAAATTGACGCCGTTTGCGATCCGGCAAAAATCCAGCCGGTTGACGGAGTTCAAAAGCGCCGTGGGACCCTGGCGATCCATGCCGTTTAAAGGGGAAATCCCGGACGCAAAGGCCTGCCCCTTTCTCCGGCCGTGGGGCAGGGCTCCGGTCACCCGGCCGAAATAATTGTGGGCGGTGACCGAATACAGCCCCGTGGTATAGGGGCCGCCCCGGGTGTTGTTTCCAAAAGCGCTCAGCGTTTCGCCAAAAACCGTCACCGCATAATGGGTCCAGCGGTCTGCCGCAGGAAAATCATTGCCGAATTTGGGAATGCCCCGAAGATATGCATACGCCTTCGGATCTTCGATGTTTCGCGCCAGAAGCCCTGCAAGCCCGGAAAGGGAATACCTCCGGTCCGCAAAAACCGCCTGCTCGATGGCAAAAAGCGCATCTCCCGTATCCACCGGTCCCACGCATTGAATCCCGGAAAAATTATAAGAGGCGCCGCCTGCAGTGGCGCACCTGCCGGATGAAAGACAGCCATCCAGCAGCATGCTGGTCAGAGGCGTTGGATGATACCGGCCATTGGCCCGCTCCACAGCCTGAAGATCGGCAATCAGCCGCCCCATCAATGTCTTTAACTGAGTTTCGAAGGCGCGGGTGACATCGTTCATGGAGTGCATGCGGGAAACCGGCGGGGTCACAGCTCCTGTGCGGACAGCGGACCCGAAACGCCGGCCCTGATTCATCGCAAGTTCCAGAGCCAGGGGTGTGTTGAAAAGGGCCGCATCGGTTGAAGCAAAACTTTTGCCCTGGCACACCGGCTCCACGCAGCCGACGGCCGTATAATTCCGGGCGTCTTCCAGCCGATAGCCGTGTTGAACCATGGTCTTGACAATGATCTCGTCATTATAAAGGGCCGGCGAGTTGGCGCCCCCGGCAAGGATAAGATTGACGGTACTGCGAAAGCCTTCCGTTGAACCCGCGTGAATCCTGGCGTGAAAATTGGGCTGGCGCATCCTGAGCGCATCCATCACCTCGAGAAACAGAAAGCTCAGTTCATTGGCGGCATCCCGGCCCGCCCGGTCCGTACCCCCCACCGTCACCACCTGGCCGTTGAACATGCCGCCGTGAAAATCGGTAAGGTGCTTGGAAAATACGGGGATGATTTCAGACATCTTGATGCAGAAGGCGGCAATCAGCGTTTTGGCCTTATCTGGCGTCAGTATTCCCAGCTTCACATCCTGCTGATAAAAAGGCCACAGGTATTGATCCATGCGTCCCGGGCAGATCCCGTTGTCCAGACTCTCCAGGTTAAGGGCAATCTGGGCAAGCAAGACGGCCTGAAGCGCCCCCTGAAACGAATCGGCGCCCCGGCGCAGGCAGGTCCCGCAGATTCCGGAAATGGCCTCAAGCTCGATCCTTCGGGCCCTGTCCGGGCACCCGCCGGCCATCTCCTTGGCAAGAGCCGCATATCGATCCCCGAAACCGGCAAGGCTGTTTGCGATAATAAGCACGGCTTCATAAAACCGGCGGGCTTCCGATCCCTCTGCGGTTTTTAACAGATGCGCGTTGACTTCGGCAATGATTCCATCCGTTCCCACCGTGATCAGCTTCTCGTAATCCGGTGCCAGATGGGCGATCCCACCGCTTTCATTGATCAGATAAAGATGCGCCTTCAGTTGGTCGGCCACAAAGCGGACTTTCCGCCACAGGGACGCATGCGCCTTCAGCGGCATGAACCGCAGGCTCCAGAAGGGGATGATCCCCAGCAAAAGGCGCAGGTCTTTGGCGGAAACCTCAAGCGGATTGGTTTTTCGGCGGGAGAACCGGAACAGATCCAGCATGACCGGAACTCCGTGGAGCTCGGGGTATATGGAGCCCCCCACGCGTTTGGAGGTGTAATTGCCGACAATGAGTTCATCGGGGAAAATGGCGATGGTTTTTTTAAGAAACACTTGGGAAAGCGCTTCAGCCATCTGGATATACGGCGATTTGCGCCGGTTGGCCGGCTTTCGGTGGTAATCGGTCCAGATCAGGGCGCGTTCGGCGCACACAGACGGCCTGGCGGATTGCACGGTCGCTTTCAGCCTGGCGATTCTTCCCTTGCTCCAAGCTTTTTCTTCAGTCATAGATGACGGCATGAATCCCCTCTTCCTCGAACATCCGTTTGACGGGCTCGCAGGCCACTGCATCCATGGAAGCAAGATGCAGCGGCTGCAGCGGGCTGTTGATCCACTTTGTTTTATCCGAACCCATGCCATGATACGGCAGGCCGTGAATGCTGTGGTGGCCGTATCGCAGCAGGAAACGCGCCGTCCGGCCGATATTCTCCCGCGAGTCGTTAACCCCCGGAACGATGGGCATGCGCGCCGTCAGGGGGCATGAAACGCCTGCAAGGCGGGAAAAATTATCCAGTATCCGGCGGTTGCCCGCGCCGGTGAATTGGCGATGGGTCGTTGTGTCCATATGCTTTAAATCAAAATAGATCATATCCAGAAAAGGCAGAAGGGGCTGGATGTGAGACCACTCGAAATACCCGCTGGTTTCAAGCGTGATATGGATACCCTGCTGCCTCGCCTGCGGCAGAAAATCCGCCAGAAATCGCCATTGCATCAGCGGCTCCCCGCCGGACAGGGTGATGCCGCCGCCGGAATCCAGAAAAAAATCCAGGTCCCTTAAGACCTCACCCATCAACGCATCCGCCGGCCGGCGCCTGCCCACCAGCCTCAGGCTCCCGGCCGGGCAGACCTCTTCGCACCGGCCGCATGCGGTGCAACGGCCGTAGTCGATGCGCTTTGCTTCGGACCGGAGGATGGCGGAATTCCCGCACGCTTCGGCGCACTGAAAACAGCCCCTGCAGCGTTCAGCGACAAATGCCATCTCGACTTCAGGGCGGATGGATTCGGGATTCTGGCACCAGGCGCAGCGCAGCGGACAGCCCTTGAAAAAAAGGATAGTGCGGATCCCCGGCCCGTCATGCAGACAGAACCGCTGAATATTGAAAATCAGAGCATCATTTATATGCTGTTGCATCTCTTTCATGGGGATACTGAAGCATAAGCTTTTGGGGGTTCATCTCACAGGATTGAATTCTGGAATGCCTTCATCACCTCTTTTTTGGGTAAATTCAACAGCAATCAGGCTCATGTCGTCCGAAGGGGCTGATCCGCCCCTTTGACTGTCGGCGTCTTCAAACACACCATCCACCAGATTCTGGATCGGCAGACCATGGAATTTCTCCAGAAATGCGTGAAACCTGTTCTTGCCTTTGCGTTCACCATCGGTTCCGAAGTTTTCAATCAGGCCGTCAGTATAAAGCAGCAGACGGTCTCCGGCATGCAGCCGCTTTTCTTCCTGGCTGAAAGCGGCCCCGAATCCGATGCCGATAGGCGTGCCATGGTTCTCCAGCATTTCCAGACGGCCCGTGGATCTTAATATCAACGGCGGCATATGGCCGGCATTGCTGTAAACAAAACTCCCGGTTTCAATATTCAGCGAAATATAGGCAATCGAAAAAAAACAGTCGAATCTCTCCATGGGGAATTCTTTGTCCAGACGGCTCATGACGGCCTCGGGGCTGAATATTTTGCCGGTCAGGCGCATATAATTGTGAAGGCTCATGAGAAATTGCGAGATCGTAACGGCGATCAGTGCCGCGGATACGCCGTGTCCGCAAACATCCAGCATGTAAATGCCGATTTGTTCCTGACTGATGCGATGGATTTGAAAAATATCGCCGCCGATATGGCCACTGGGTTCAAATTTCCAGGCAATCGCGATGCTGTCGATTTCCAGATCGCTGTCCGGAAGCAGACTTTTCTGGATCTGGCCGGCGGTTTCAAGTTCATGGTTCATCTGCTGCTGCTGTTTTTCAAGCTTTCTTTTCTGCTCCTCGATTTCCGAGACATCGTAAATGATCACCAGAATCATTTTTTGTCCGTGAAACCGGATAAGCCGCGAAGTAACCTCCAGATTTTTTAAAACCGGCTTGCCTTTGATATAAAAGACGCTCTCCATGTACTTGCGATCCACAGGGTAATCTTCCCCCAGGGCCTGGAGCAGGGTTTTCCTTAAAACGCAAAACTGGCACTTGGATGTGCCGCCACAGGACTTGTTTTCTTTCACCGCATTCACGCATCCGGAAAGCTGGCCGAATGAACTCTCAATAACACGATCCGCGGCCTGATCGAACAGGCTCAGAAAACTGTTGTTGAATTGGTGAATCCGCATATTCTCGTCCGAGATAAGGATGGCGGAGTTGATACTTTCCAAAACCAGATTCAGGAATTCATTGGATTCCTTCAGGTTGTCGAGGGCTATGGGCATGCAGGTTTCCTGTCGGGCATCTAAAAGTCCTGTTTCAGCATGTCTCTGATCTCTTCCGGGTAGGCCATGCACAGGGTTTCATTGAACAGGTTTCGCAGGGCGCCGACATCCGGTGTGCCGAGCTGCTGGCTGAAGAAGGTGCGGGGCGAAAAGAGCAGGTGAAAGCGGAAATGGTCGTCGGTTCCGGCCCCGGTGAAAAAATTCATATTGAAGCTGTAAATGCCCATCTTGTCGTATCCGGCAATCACTTTTGCAAGCCCTGCGGCGATGTCCATAAGATCCTGCGGGCCAAGATCCAGCATGCACCGGGCATCTTCCAGAACCGCCAGCACATCTCCGGCAACGCCCATGGGAGCAAAGGCGGTCATCCAGTGCGTGCGGCCGATTCTCCCCAGATAGCGGCTGCCCGATTTTTGCTCGGCCGCCACCAGATCCTGCCAGTAATTGGCGCCGCGGGTGTCCAGATAGTTTTTTGAGGCTTGCAGTTCCTGGCGCAGGAGGTTGGGCGCGGACGATGTGGAGAAAACCTGAAGGTGGGGATGGATGAGCGAGCTTCCCGCGGGCGGCATGTAGTTCCAGTTGATGATGTGGTACACGGATTCCGGATGGCCGGTGCTTTCGATGCGCCGGAAAAATTCCTGCGCAAAACCGAACGCCGATGCCATGAGCTGAGGCGTGAACGCCGTCATGGGAATAAAATGGCGGGCGCCGAACGTCGCCACGGCCCCGATGCTGTCGTAGGGGGCGATGTTCGGAAAGATCACCATGTCGTCTTTTTGCAGGCGGCCTTCGGGGATGATATCCACGGGAAAACACGGCGTCACAGCCAGCACCTTGTCCGCACAGAACGGGCACCAGGCGTCGGTTCCTGCAACCAGGGCTTCAAAATCGGGCTTCTGCCACTGAAGTTTCATGAAATGGCAGATCCGGGCGGTTCTGCCCGTCAAGGGATCAAGGCGGATTTCACTTGGGATCCGGCGCTCGGCCTCATCCTTCCGGGGACTGAGCATGACGGTTTCTTTTTTGATGGCCTCGAATTTCATAATCCTCCCAAGCGCCGCAACGGACGGTTCAGTCCATGCCCGTTTGGCGCACTACCGTTCAAATTGTTATCTCAAAGAGAACACCTTTTTTGACTGGCTTTTTAAGGAAAATATCATCCCATGAAATTTCATCCGAACGCAAGGAATAATCGCTGCCCCGATCCGGCTTCACTTTCTCAGGGAAGAACATCCCGTATTGCAGTCGGCGGCAACGGGCTTAAGGGATTTGCTGACATCCCTGACCTGCTCGGTGATATAAAACGCACAGGGATCTTCTTCCTTGACCAGGGACAGCACCCAGGGCAGGTCTTTTCTGCGGATCGCCATGTAAAGCTCCGTCACCGTCCCGTTCATCCCTTCTCCGAAAAAAAGGGTTACGGCAAGCCCGCTGCTTCTCAGCCGTTCGGCCATCTTGCGGCCGGTGTCCGCGGTAATGACCCGCAGAACCACCAACCCGAAGGCCAGTTTGCGTTCCACATGGATTCCCACAACGTTTCCGCTTGCGTATCCAAAGGCATAAAAGACGACCAGAACGGGCGTTTCCTTGATGTGCAGCACAACGGTGCTGACAATGGTGATCCAGATGGTCACTTCGAACAGACCGAAAAAAAACGCCAGCACGGATCGCCCCTGAACCGTCAGAATGGTCCGAACGGTTCCGAAAGACACATCGCAGACCCGTGCAAAAAAAATCAATAGTCCTGTTTGGAAAATGCTAAGATCCATAAAAAATTTCCTTCAGGCGACCGCATCCGCCAGAGCGCCCTGGTAGATGCCGAAGACCCTGTCTGAAAAAAGAACGAAAACGATTTTTTGAATGCCGGTCAGGGAAACCAGTGCCTTGACGCAGGTGCCTGTCGCAATCCCGCAGGCTTTTTCGATCGGATATCCGAAAGCCCCGGAACTTTTGGCCGGAAAAACGATGGTTGAAAGACGGTGTTTCTGCGCCGGATTCAGGCAGTTTTCACAACACCTTGAAAGAAGCAGCGCATCTTGTGCGGTTCCTTGATAAACCGGTCCGACCGCGTGAATGACATACCTTGCCGGCTGCAGGTATCCCCGGGTAATATCTCCTCTCAGAACTTCCAGCTTGCCTCTGATCGCAGGCGTCACCGTCATGGCAAGGCCTCCATTTTCAGATGATTCCTTTTTTTTGGAACGCGGCGATATCGTCTTCACCATACCCGATTTCCCGCAAGATGGGAACGCTGCTTTCTCCAAATCCGACAGCCGGAGTGCGCACCCTGCCCGGCGTGCGGCTCAGCTTGACGGAAACGCCGAAAACCGGCGCTGTTTTCCCGTCCTTTCCCTCAAGGTCAAGAACCATTTCCCGTTCCCTGAAAAGCGGATCCTTCAGGACTTCTTCAAGGTGCTGAACCCTGCCCCAGCAGATGTCCAGATCCGCAAGTTCGCTGCTCCACCGCTCAAGGGTTTTCCGGCGAAAAACCTCGCGCAGGGTATCAATGATTACCATCCGCATGCCGTCGTCATACTGCTGGTCAATATATTCCGGCAATTCCAGGTGCTCGCAAAGCTTTTTCCAGAAGCGGTGTTCGACGGCGCCGATGGACAAATAACGGCCGTCCGCGGTTTCGTAAGTATTGTAGCAGGCATACCGGTGGGACAGCACGGCATTCGAGCGTGTGGGAATCTTGCCGGTCAGTTGGTGGAAAAAGAGCGGAATGGAGAGAAACCCCAGCATGCCGTCGGTCATGGAAATATCGATGTACTGGCCCTTTCCGGTCTGATTCCTGGCGACAAGCGCCAGCAGAATGCCGATCACCGCGTTCATGCCGCCGCCGGCGATGTCCGCGATCTGAACGCCGGGAATGGCGGGCGGCAACTCCGGCTCGCCGATCAAATCAAGGATTCCGGCATTGCCCAGATAATTGACGTCGTGGCCGGCCCGGTTCACGTAGGGGCCGGTCTGGCCGTAACCGGTGACGGCGCAGTAAATGACGCCAGGATTGACCTTTGAGACCGTATCATAATCCACACCCAGCCGCTTTACAACGCCGGGACGGAATCCTTCCATCACGACATCGGCGTCTTTGACCAGGCGAAAAAAAATCTCCTTTCCCTCGGGCGTTTTTAAATCGAGGGAAAGATGCTCCTTGTTCCGGTTTACGCTTGTGATAAAAAAACCATCCGCGACAAAACGTTTGTCCTCTATGGAAATCACCCGCGCGCCGTGATCCGCAAGGATCATCGAACCGAAAGGTCCGGGCAGCAGTCTTGAAAGATCCAGTACGGTGATTCCGGTCAATGCCCCTTTTTCCAGCATAAGACCTCCAAAAATCCGCCGAAAACTTCCCTCGGCGGCCGTTAATTTCCCCTGAAAGACGGGATTCATTTTTCCATGAACGCGGTGACCGTTTCGATCGGATCATCGGAAGGGATGCCGCGTTTTTCCGCGCACCATTATTTTTTCAGATGATATTTTTCAGTCAATTCATTTCTTTCATTCTCCGACAGCGAATTCAGATACGCCTTCCATCCCGGACACCATCCGGCATGCCATCGCCATAACCGCCCCAGAAGCGATCCGGGATTTCCGTCATATTTTCCCCGGAAAAAACAGTTCCTGCAGTTGAAATCAGCCATGGAATTTTCCTCCTTTTATCCAGAAAAGGTTATCGAGTTTGCCGTAAAAGCACGCGCTTCCGGAACTGCCGGGGGCTATCGGCATGTCTCGTCGGTATAGAGCCGCTCCGGGCTGTCCTTTTCAACCCGCACCATGAATCCGCCGTCAGGATGGGCGACGACAATTACGCCGTAGTCTTTCAGGTTCATTGCCGCGGCAATCCGGCCTGCGGCGCGCCAGACGCCTTCCAGGTCATTCAGCCGGGATGCCGGAAGACCTGAAAATTGCGGGCGGGCATCTTTTTTTAACCGCAGGATATGGACATGAAGCTGATCCTGGCTGCGGCGTCGCTGCGGATTCACCACAAGAGCGATTTCGGCAGGTTCGGGAATCTTCTTCTCGGCAGCATCCCACGCAAGCTGCCAGATGCCGTCCGGCCGACGGGTATCTTCAACGCCCGTAACCCTTGCGCGGGGAATGGCAAGCCCATGCACAAACCCCTGCGGGCAGCCGCACATTTTAATATCCCGGATAACGACATAGTCACGGGTCTCTGCCCAGACCTCCGTGGTATCCGTGCACTTGCCGTCCTTTGCG
>JBBIPX010000087.1:0-14538 GCA_037442625.1 Desulfobacteraceae bacterium | reverse complement strand
TTAAAGATAGCTGTCGTCATAAACAGCAATATGCGTGCCATTCGCGGATACGAAGATATACAATATAATATCAATGTGTTGTAATAATGACGTGGATATTTATGGATACAAATTTGTAATATTTGGCGCTATAACTGCGGATAAGTAGTAAATTCCCGGTGCATTGAAGCAAGTTGCCGTTTATTGCAAAATCCATATGGCGGAATCCACGCCGGGTTGAAACATTATCTTTGCTTGCTTTTATAACGGGTGATAATTATTATTCATGGTGTTTTGAATTAACGATTTGAATGTGAGCCGTCGAAATCCATGACAATTCGCGAGAAATTCGAAAAACGGGAGAAGCGTTTTTTATCTTCTTTTGGGTGTTTGAGCTCTGAGTCCCGGGGCCGGGAACGGCCGGAAGATCCTTGTCCCATTCGTACGGCATTCCAGGTGGATCGGGACCGGATTGTCTATTCCAACGCCTTCCGGCGTTTGAAATACAAAACCCAGGTTTTTCTCGCCCCGCTGGGGGATTATTACCGGACCCGCCTGACGCATACCCTTGAAGTGGCCCAGATCGCCCGCAATATATCCCGTGCCATGCTGCTGAACGAAGACTTGACCGAAGCCATCGCCCTGGGGCATGACCTTGGACATCCGCCTTTCGGGCACAGCGGAGAAAAAACCCTCCAGGAAATATATTCGCAGAATTTTTGTCATAACGAGCAAAGCGTCCGGGTCGTGGAAGTGCTTGAAAACAAGGGACGGGGGCTGAACCTGACCCATGAGGTCAGAAACGGAATTTTAAAGCACTCCAAGGGTTTTGGTGAAATCATTCCGGATGATCCCGCAGAGCTTGCTTCTACCTTTGAAGGAAGAATCGTTCGGATTGCCGATATTATTGCTTATCTGAATCATGATCTGGATGATGCCATCCGAAGCGGCGTCATTACGGTCGATCAGGTCCCCGAATCCTGTATGCGGATTATCGGCCGGACCCATTCCCAGCGGGCAACCACCATGATCCGAGACATCGTATTTTCCAGCCAGGTCCGAAACGGGGACCTGATACTGAAAATGAGCGATGAGGTCAGCTCCGCCATGAATACGCTGCGGACATTTTTGTATGATTATGTTTATCGCTCCCCCCGGGTTCACAATGAATTTGTCAAGGCAAAGAAAATATTGACCGAACTTTATGACTGTTTGCTGAACCGGCCGGATATTTTTAAAATAGAACTCTGCGCCGTGGAAATGTCCTGGTTTAATTACAACGACCTCTCCCATGAACGGTCGGTCTGTGATTTCATCGCAAGCATGACCGACCGGTGCGCCCTGAATCTGTATGAAAAAATCTTTTTCCCATTACCGCTGATCTGACGGAGGCCCATGGATTTTAAAAGCCTGCGGGAACAACCGGACAGGTTCTGTTCCCCGTATCTGGACGGATTGGCGGCCATATTCCGGAAAATGGATGAATGCTTTGATGAAACCGCCGCAATCTATGGTTTCGTCTGTTCCGGATGTGCGGAAAGTTGCTGCAAAACG
This sequence comes from Desulfobacteraceae bacterium, assembly GCA_037442625.1. Taxonomy (GTDB): domain Bacteria; phylum Desulfobacterota; class Desulfobacteria; order Desulfobacterales; family Desulfatirhabdiaceae; genus RAAP-1. The sequence goes on along the minus strand of JBBIPX010000087.1, from coordinate 13,005 downwards.
CGATTTTACCACCATACCCTGATCGAATATTGCTATTTGTTGCATGGACTGGAATCCCTGAATTCAACGGACCGGAGGTTGATTTATGCCCGGGCCCTTGAAGTGAATTCACAGCGGGAGACACATCCCGGGCCCGCCACCATGTGTCCTCTGAATGCGGCAGGACGCTGCCGTCTGTATGCCCATCGCCCCATGATCTGCAGGCTTCACGGCCTTCCCCATGAACTGAACCATCCTTTAAAGGGCAATGTCAACGGTCCGGGCTGCCACGAATTTATCATTCAATGCGGCAATAAAGCTTATGTTCCGTTTGACCGGACCCTGCTGTACCGGGAACTGGCTGATCTGGAGAGAATTTTTCGCAAGGATACGGGGCTAAGCATCAGAATAAAGATGACCATCTCGGAAATGCTGGTTAAGGGCCTGAAATAGAATAAATGAAATTGTCAGCATTTTTTACGGATTCTGAAAAACTGCTTGCTTTTTGATATTTTATTCCTTAGATAACAAATTTGAAGTCAACGCCGACTTCCGCTGAAATCGAGTCGACATCTCAATGACGAGATGCTGCGGTTTTGCTGGATAATCATGACTGGTCTGTTGAAAGCGCCACCTTCCAACACCGCCTCTATGACCCGGACATATCGAAAAACCCCCGACCTGTTCAGTTCCCGGATCAATGCCGATCCTGTCCGATTCCATTCACCGATGAATTTTATTGAAAACGCTTAACCGGCGCCGATTTGCCCTGTTCACCCTCGGCGAGTTCGGATACGCGGTTTTTTGAGTCATCCATGGGCCATCCGGGTAACCGGCGTTTTTCCGGATCCCCGATGTTTTGCTTATCTGTTCCTCAGTTAGGAGTATCGATGAAACCAGAGATTGTGGTTTATTGTTGTGCCAATTCCTCGGCGGTTTCCGAAGGGGATTTGGAGAAGATCATCCCCGAAGATCAGGCGCGGCTTCGAATATCAAGGCTGCCCTGTTCCGGACGCACGGATGTGCTCTATCTGCTGCGGACCATTGAGACCGGAGCAACCCTGACATTGATCGTGGGCTGCCCGGAAGGCCAGTGTCAGTTTGTGGAAGGAAATCTGCGGGCCAAAATGCGGGTGCGCTACGCCAACCGGCTGCTGGCTGAAGCCGGACTGGGGCAAGAGCGCATTCAAATGGTCAATATCGCTCCCGGAGATGAGCCCGCCTTTGCCGCGGCGATTCGTGAAGCGGTTGCCAAGGCTCATGAAATCGGTTCGTGGATGACCCCGGCGGCTTGATGCGCTTCCGGCCGGCAATGGTTTTGAAAGTTTTACGGGAAGTCCGAGTTTATTCTCGGCCTTCTTTCCCGATGAAGTATTGAAAAGAGGTAGACGGATGCCCAAGAAATATCATATCAAACCGACACCGACCGCGCCGCGTTTTATTCCCGTGGGCCGCTCGGGAATCATCGATTTTGAAGAGGACTGCCTGAAATGCACGACCTGTGTCAAGAAGCGCTGCCTCTACGACGTGTACAAGAACCGCGCCTATGACGCCCGAACGCTTGTGGATTCCATCGATTATCAGTGCAAGAACTGTTTCAGTTGCATTCAGAATTGCCCCCGGGGGGTGCTTTCAAAGACGATGAACCCCGAGTTTCTCCGGATGGGCGATGCCTACTGGAAACCGGACATCATCCACAACACCTGGTTTCAGGCGGAGACCGGCAAGATTCCGGTATCCGGGGCCGGCTATCGCGGCCCTTTCAGCGGCCCGGGGTTTGACGCCATGTGGACGGACATGTCCGAAATCGTTCGGCCCACGCGGGACGGCATTCACGGCCGCGAATACATCAGCACCGGCATCGATGTGGGAAGAAAGCAGCACCACCTGGAATTCGACGCATCCGGCAGGGTTCGCCTGGAAATGCCGCCTCTGGTGGAAGTACCCCTTCCGGTGATCTTCAACGTGCTTCCGTTCGGAAATCTGGGGGAGGGAATCGTTTTGTCCATGGCCGAAGCGGCCCGGCAAATCGGCACGTTGATGTATATTGCGCCGGAAACATACGGTGCGTTTCTTAACCCTTACAAGGCCCAGCTCATTCCCCTGCTGCCAGCAGATGGTTTGGACGTGAATGCGGAAATCCTTGACGGCGTGAAAATGGCCGAATTGTTTTACGCTCCCGATATCCGGCAGCGCATTCAGGCGATGAAATCGCGTTATCCCAAGCTTGTTGTTTCAGTCCGGCTTCCAATCAATCCGGAAGCCGGGGCCATTGCAGCGGATCTTGCGCGCGCCGGCGCGGAAGTGATTCATCTCTTTGCCGATTACCGGGGTAACGAATTTGTTGATGGGGATGCGCCGCGCTTTGTCAAGGACGCCCTGAGAGACATTCATACCCGCCTGGTGGACGCTTGCGTGCGGGATGAGGTCACCCTGATCGTCAGCGGCGGGATTGCCCTTGCGGAGCATTTGCCGAAAGTCATCATCTGCGGCGCGGACGCTGCAGCCGTTGATCTGCCGCTTCTGATCGCGCTTGAGTGCCGCGTATGCAAGCGCTGCGTGACCGGAAAGTCCTGCCCCGTGGAACTTCAGAATGTCGATCCCGGATATGGCGGAAAGCGCCTGGTGAACCTGATGTGCAGTTGGTGGAGCCAGCTCATAGAGCTGATGGGCGCCATGGGTATCCGCGACGTCCGGCGGGTGCGGGGTGAAGCCGGCCGCGCCATGTTCTTTGAAGACCTTGAAAAGGACACGTTCGCCGCCCTCTTTACAAACAGGTAAACGGGTTGCAGGCAATCGGCGGCGGGTCATGGGAAATAGGTGATAAACGACGACCCATCCATACCTGTCACCCATTACCCATAACCTATTACCCATTTCTTTAAAGGAGTATTCAGACCGTGAAAGCAGCGATCAATAAAACAGCTTCACGATTTCGTCATACCATCGGCAAATACAGGGTTCAGCGCGGAAAACAGTGCAAAAGCTGCTCCGGTTGCGTGGTTACCTGTCCGCATGGTGTGCATTTCAAGGCGGGAACGCGCATGGCAACACCCAGGGATTACCTGTGCGTCGGGCCGGATCTGTGCAAAAGCCGGGACTGCTTCTGCGTGGAAAAATGCCCCAACCAGGCCCTGAACGTTGTCATCAACCCCCAGATAAAGGCCCTTGGCGATTTTCGCTGGACAGCGGATCTGCTCATGAGCACCTGGTATCAGGCCGAAACCGGCGGGCTTCCCGATGTGGACCTGGAATACCGGACCGGCAATTCCGGGGGCGGTTTTGACAAGCTGCGGTTCCGGTTTCCAGAAACACCGCTTCAAACCATCCCTGCCGATGAAATCGATACCAGCATCGCCCTCAACAAGCGCGGGGACAACAGCCACCGCATCACGATCGCAATTCCCTGGTATCAGGGCGGCATGTCGTTCGGGTCGGTCAGCGACAGCACCATGGTGTCCCGCGCCAAGGCAGCCACGCTCTGGGACACTTTCGGGTGCACCGGAGAAGGCGGCTATCCGGAATTTCTCCATCCCTTTGATCATCAGATGATCACCCAGGTGGCCACCGGACTTTTCGGCGTCAAGGAAGAAACCATCCAGCGGGTGCGCATCGTCGAGTTCAAATACGCCCAGGGCGCCAAACCCGGCCTGGGAGGACATCTTCTCGGGGACAAGGTGACCGAGCGGGTGGCCAAAATGCGAGAGGCGGTCCAGGGCAGCGCCCTGTTTTCCCCGTTTCCCTTCCACAGCGTTTATTCGGTGGAAGACCACAAGAAGCACGTGGACTGGATCAAGGCCATGAATCCCAAGGCGCTGGTGTCGGTCAAGGTGTCCACACCGGCGGATGTGGACATGGTGGCCATCGGCAGCTTCTACGCCGGCGCCCATATCGTGCATCTGGACGGCAGCTACGGCGGCACGGGAGCTGCTCCGGACATCGCCAAAAAGAACATCGCCATGCCGATCGAATACGCCATTCCCAAGGTCCATCGCTTTCTGGTGGAAGAAGGCGTGCGCGACAAGGTGACGCTGATCGCCAGCGGCGGCGTTCGAACGGCCCACGATGTCCTAAAGGCCATCGCCCTGGGTGCGGACGGCGTGGTGGAAGGCACCGCCGGCATGGTGGCGCTGGAATGCACGCGCTGCAGCTCCTGCGAAAGCGGGCGCGGCTGCCCGCGCGGCATCGCCACCACCGATCCGGAGCTGGCCGAGCTGATCACCGTGGACTGGGGTGCCCAGCGCATTTACAATCTGTATGCGTCCTGGCGAAAACAGATCGTCGGCGTTCTGCAGCAGCTTGGCATGCGCAGCATCCGCGAGCTGGTCGGCAGAACCGACTGCCTGCGCCATCTGGATTATAACTGATGGGTTTTTGTGAATTACCTGATTTTATTTATCGAATTGGAGAGGGTCAATGAGGACAACCAGCAAGGAGCTTTCTGCTGCTGAAAGGATACTGGCTTCCCGGGGGCGGATGATCACGGAATATCCCCCGCTTAAGGGCGTCAAGGTCGAGGAAGAAGGGGGCTGCGGGGTTACGGGGTTTGCCTGTTCCATACCCGTTGGCGGCAAGCACATTTTCGAGCCATCCCGGCAGATGCATAACCGCGGAAACGGCAAGGGCGGCGGCATCGCAGCAGTCGGGTTTGTGCCGGAAGCCCTGGGGGTTTCCCGGGAAATCCTGGAAAGCCATTACATGCTTCAGGTTGCATTGATCGACCCTGGGGACAAGGCTGCCGCAACAGCCGTGGAAGAAGAATTCATCCTTCCCTGGCTGGACATTGCCAGATCGGAAAGAATTCCCACGGTGTCGGACTACCGCGACATTCCGGGTCTGGAAGTGCGGCCGCCGGATGTGATGCGCTATTTTGTCCGGGTGAAAAAAAACGTGCTGAAGGACTTCACGGCCAGAAACCACTTTGAAAACCTGAAGCCGGACCGGGCGGAAGACGAGTTCATGTGCCAGAATGCATTCAAGCTCAACACCCGGTTCTATTCCACCCTGGGGGACAAAAAAGCATTTGTCATGTCCCACGGCAAGAACATGATGATTTTAAAGATTGTCGGCTATGCCGAACTTGTGGCCAGCTATTACAAGCTGGAAGATTTCAAGTCCCATATCTGGATTGCCCATCAGCGCTATCCGACCAAGGGGCGGGTCTGGCATCCGGGCGGGGCGCACCCGTTCAGCGGCATGCACGAAGCCCTGGTCCACAACGGGGATTTTGCCAATTACCACTCGGTCTGCGAATACCTGAAGCAGCGAAACTTCCATCCCCTGTTTCACACGGATACGGAAGCCTCCGTTCTGATGCTGGATCTTCTGAACCGGGTATACGAATACCCCCTGGAATACATCATCGAGGCCCTCGCGCCCACAACGGAGGCCGATTTCGATCAGCTCCCGCAGGACAAGCAAAAGATTTACCGGGCGATACAGGCGGCCCACATCCACGGGTCACCGGACGGACCCTGGTTTTTCATCATCGCCAGAAATGATCCGTACCAGAAAATGTTCCAGTTGATCGGCATTACCGATACGGCCATGCTGCGGCCCCAGGTGTTCGCGCTTCAGGACGGGGAGGTCCAGATCGGCCTGGTGTGCTCGGAAAAGCAGGCCATTGATGCCACGCTGGACAGCCTGGCCAAGGAAGACCCGCGTTTTTGCCCGGTATGCGACAAATACTGGAACGCCCGCGGCGGCAGCCATACGGACGGCGGCACTTTTGTCTTTACGGTCAAACCGGAAAATGGCGCCATGCGTCTGACCTGTTCCGACAAGTTCGGAAATGTGCAGCCTACTTCCGGAAACCGGAAAAACTGCGATGCGAGCGCGCCGATCACCGTGCCGGCACAGGAAGCCGAAATCACCCGCACCCTGGAGGCTTTGTTCAGCCGGTGCCGGGTAGACGAACTGTTTGCTTATCTTTCCGGCGGCATTCCTTCCTGGGATTACAATACCTTCCGCTGGGCCTGCGGGCGGCTCGTCCGGTGGGCCTGCGTCAGCGACATCAACAAGGCGGCGGCGATCGATGTCCTGACCCTTTTGAATGACCGCCGGTTTGCCACGGGCGACAAGAAGCGCGCCTGGATGCTGTGGATCGTTCGCGGCAGCCTGCGCGAAATTTTTGCCGGCACCCCGGGCTTGGATCAGCCTGAGGGCGGCCGCTACCGCTACATTGATTTCAAGACACGGGAGTCCTTGCGCTCGCCCCGGACCGGAGAGGAAATCCTCGTGGTTTACACCCGGGAATTCGAGCCGGAAGGCGATGACTGTGATGCGCGCCTGCTCTGCGAAGCCTATTTCAAGGGCTGGAAACGCTTCATCGTTTACGGCTACCGCGGCCAGCGCTTTACCGGAAATGCATTCGGGCCAAACACCCAGGATGTCCGAATCGATGTCTACGGAAGCTCCGGAGACTATCTGGCATCCGGCATCGACGGCATGCAAATTTATGTTCACGGCAATGCCCAGGACCAGCTCGGCCAGATCATGAAGGAAGGAAAACTGGCCGTATTCGGTGATGTGGGACAGACCTTCATGTACGGCGCCAAGGGCGGCGAAGTCTATGTCATGGGAAATGCCGCGGGACGCCCCCTCATCAATGCCGTGGGCCGGCCGCGTGTTGTCATAAACGGCACGGCCCTTGACTACCTGGCGGAATCCTTCATGGCCGGAGACCCCCATAACGGCGGCGGGTTCGTGGTCTTAAACGGCATGGTGTTTTCAGATGACGGCGAGCTGAAAGAACTGCCCACGCCTTATCCGGGGTCCAACCTCTTTTCGCTGGCCTCCGGCGGCGCCATTTTCGCGCGCGACCCGCACCACCGGCTGCTGGAGGATCAGCTCAACGGCGGCGAGTTTGCGCAGTTCACGGATGCGGACTGGAACCTGATCCTGCCGTATCTGAAAGAGAACGAGCGGCTTTTCGGAATTTCCATTGAAAAAGATCTTCTCTGCGTTAACGGCAAACTGCGGAAACCATCGGAAGTCTATCGCAGGGTCAAGGCCGTGCAGCTTACGGTGCTTACCGGCGTACAGAAAAAATCCGATCCGGCGCTGGAAATGGCGACCGACATATAAAGGCTCATCAATCAGAGGCGCTTTATGCAATGCGCTTATCACAAGAGGTGTTGAAATGATCGTAGCGGAACGAAAACCATTTGATGAAATCAAAACCATGCTCGCCGGCTGCCGGAAGGTCTTTATCCTGGGCTGCGATACCTGCGTGAGCGTCTGCATGGCGGGCGGGAAAAAAGAAGTGGGGCTATTGGCCTCCCAGCTTCGCATGAGTTTCAAAAAAGACGGCCGGGACATTCAAATCGATGAAGATACGGTGGAGCGCCAGTGCAACCGCGAGTATATGGAGCTGGTGCTGAACAAGCTGCAGGATTATGATCTTGTGGTTTCCATGGCCTGCGGCGCCGGGGTCCAGCTCCTGGCGGATCTCTCGGAGCCGCGGCAGATCCTTCCTGCCGTCAATACGCGTTTTATCGGCATGACGCCGCAGGACGGCACCTGGGAAGAGCGCTGCAGGGCCTGCGGGGATTGCGTTCTTGGGGAAACCGGCGGCATCTGCCCGGTGACGGTCTGTGCCAAGGGAATTTTAAACGGCCCCTGCGGCGGCACCGACCACGGCAAGTGCGAAGTGGACAAGGAAAAAGACTGCGCCTGGACCCTGATCTACCGGCGCCTTGAGAAAATGGGCAAACTCGATAATATCCGAAAGGCTTTTCCGCCGCGCAACCACCTGGTCCAGTGTCATCCGGCAAAGCAGGTGCACGAAGTTTACAAAGGAGAATAAGAGATGGCTGTTTCGTTCAAAGATGCACTTCGATCCGGAAATTTCATTGTCACCGCGGAAGTCGGCCCGCCCAAAGGCATCGACATCACGGAGATGAAAGCGCATATTTCGCTGCTGAAAGACAAGGTTCACGGCCTGAACATGACGGACAACCAGAGTTCGGTGATGCGCCTGTCCTCTCTGGTGGGCTGCCATATCATCAAGGAGATGGGCGGGGTGCCCATCCTGCAGATGACCGGAAGGGACAGAAACCGCATGGCGCTTCAATCGGATCTTTTAAGCGCCAGCGTGCTGGGGATCGATACGGTGCTGTGCCTGACCGGGGATCACATCACCCTGGGAGACCACAAAGAAGCCAAGCCGGTTCACGATCTGGAATCGCTCCAGATTCTAAAAGCCGTCAGAGCCCTGGAGTCCGGAAAGGATCTGGGGGGAAACGCCTTGAAAGGCGCTCCGCATTTCTGCGCCGGGGCGGTTGTCACCCCCGAGGCGGATCCCATTGAACCGCAGTTGATGAAGTTTGAAAAGAAAGTCCGGGCAGGCGCTGAATTCTTCCAGACCCAGGCCGTCTACGACCTGGAAGCCTTTAAACGCTTCATGGATTATGCCGGAAAATTCGATGTGAAAATCCTGGCAGGCATCGTTCTTTTGACATCCGCACGCATGGCGACCTACATGAACCAGCACGTGGCCGGCATTTATGTGCCGGACAACCTGGTTGCGGAAATGGCCGGGGCTCCCAAGGGCGGAGCATTGCAGCAGGGAATCGAAATCGCCGGCCGCATGATCCGAAAGATCAAAGAAGAAGGCATTGCCCACGGCGTTCATATCATGGCCATCGGCAAGGAAACCGTCGTACCCGACATCCTGCAGGCAGCAGGTCTCTGATCCCTGTTCCCCCCTTTGAAAAAAGGGGGGCCAGCGGGGTTTCGGGGAAGTTCTCCATATCACATCCGGGTGAGCACGCCCGACCGACTCCCGTTTCAAATTCATGACCCATCTTCGGCTTTCTTATCAATGGAGCGTCAACGCTGAAGCCTGTTTTATGCATGCAGGCATTGCCGAAGCCGCCCTCTCCCGGAATGCTTTCCCGTCACAAATTCACTGCTTCGTCCCAGAAGGCTGCCTGAAAAAGGTTCGTAAGTCCGCGGATCCTTGAACATGCCATTGCAGTGAATTCCCGATTCATGGGTAAAGACAAGCGAGCCGGTGATCAGCTTGTCGGCAGGAATGGGACGCTGAGACGCCCGGGAAACATAGGAACAAAGCGGCATCAAGCTGGCCGGTCGGATTTTGCATTTATATTCTCCGGAAAGAATCATGGCCATTGCCAGCCCGCTCACCCAACCCGTTTACGGTAACGCTTAAGGCCGTTGCACCCGCCTGTTTTGAATTCTTTGCAGGCGAAGGCAAGAAGCTCACGGAGCCGGGCGAGCACCCAGGATTCGTTTTTTTTCATGGCGTTCATGAGAATGGGTGACACGGGAAAGCTGATGTGAACGCTTCCCGTGCCACATCTTGCGGCATCTTGGATGTTCTCGCGCCTGGCCCTGCACCAGCAGGTCAGGCGGCAGGGAAGGGGCAGATTGCGACCGCCCGGATGTCTTCCTGCTCGGTTTTCCCCATGGCAGGTGTCCCGACCTCCAGTTCATCAATGCCCGCTTCCGCCAGCATGGATGCGATGGTTTCCTTGGTTGCACGGCTGAAGGCAACCCCGGGTGACTGCTCTCCGTCCCTGAGGGTTGTATCAATCAGCCATATCGGATCACGTATCGGTTCCGGCCCATGCGCTTTCATCAGAAAAATCCTTTAAATAATCCGCTCAGGAAGAGACCGGGTCACATGTTTTATGCGCCATCATGCTTATTTGCGTAATCGCGCCTTTTAAGTCTCTCAGATCTTCTTCCGTCGGATCGCAGCGGTAATATTTCTCGATGGAACAAATTGATTGGATATTTTCATATTGCAGAATTCGTTTTTTGAGCGTCTCATCAACCGGCATCACCCGTTCAAGACCGGAAACAAGATCGAAAAATGTATGATTATCCGGCAGATTATGGTGAAAATCCAAAATCGCCATGATGTAACCTTCCAAGGACATGGAAAGCAAATTATATTGGATGTCCGCGCCGAAACGGCTTTTTGTCCCTTTGGGCGTTGCCGCTTTCAGGTATTGGTCCCCGTTCTTCAGCCATGTCCGCCAGTTTAGGTGATGGTTATTTGTAATGCGCTGCATCTTCGATCCTTTTCCCTATCTGTTCTGTTTCCTTTCTACGATCATGACGCACTGCAACCGCTGCACGGGGTTTTGCATGCGGCGGGTTCCAATGTTCGCATCAGAAGATCCCACCACAGCTTGAATTCTTTCAGTTGATCCACCGTTTCCAATGTCTTGCATCGGGTCAACTGGTGATGAAATGTTTCATCAAAATCGTGGGCTGAAAACAAGAGATCCTCTTCGGCCAGGACTTGATTTAATTTCGGCTGACGGGACGCGGCATTCAGGCGCCCTCGCAAGTTGTTGTCTTCAAGCCCCCGATTAATAAAGATCAGTGCGTTTCCGATGCTCATAAATTTCCTTTCCCTGCAAGTGAATTTCACTTTTTTCGAAGACAGATGAGTTGCGTGGTCATCCATCCGCTATTTCGATAGAATTCAAGCGCCGGCGTGTTGGCGCTGTCCGCAAGCAACTGAATCCGCTTCAAGCCTTTTGAATGTGCCCAGGTTTCGATCGCTTCCAGCAGGATGCGACCAATTCCTTTTCCGCGCCATTCCGGAGTCACCACCACGTCCTCGATGATTCCGGACAGACCGCCTTCGGCTGTGGAAATGAGCGTCTGTATCGAAGCCATTCCGATGATCCGGTCCCGGCTGGAAGCAATCAGGACGCACCGGTTTTCGCAGGGTTCCAGCAGCATCAGTCCGCGGCGCTGCAATGCTTCATTGAAAGTGAAATCCGCTTCGATGGAAAAAAGCGACTTGAGCAATGGAATCAGTCCGTCAATATCATTGAATGCCGCCTTACGGACACGCACTTCCGGAATCATGCGATAAGGTATTCCGCGACTGGCTTTCCTTCTTCCAGCCCATCCAGAATTTCATCGATGATGCCTTCGCTTATAACATTGCCGTACCAATGTCCTTCCGGATAAATGACAACCACCGGCCCGAAATCACAGGCTTTCATGCAGCCTGTGCTGGTGACGGCGGCGTTCAGCCCCCGATCCAGTATTTCATTTTCAATATAGGGCAGAAAATTAAGAGACCCTTTTTTGTTGCAGGTTCCCTTGGTATCACCGCCTGCCCGGAAGCTGGCGCACACAAAAATATGATGCTCTGGCTTGTCCATTTATATCTCCTTTGAATTATTGACGACTTTGTAAAAAGTCCGGATGCTGTGTTGCGCTGCATCCTTCGTCATTGCGGCGTACTGCTTGTACGCCTCACTCCTCAGGATTTGCGCGCCTTGCCTGCGGCATTTTTACAAAGTCGTCTGAATTTTGACTTTTAACCGTGAAACCTTATTTCCTCCTTTGGAAAGGGGGGGGGCCAGGGGGGATTTGTTTTATCCGCATCCGCCGCCGGTCCCGGAGCACGCGGCCCCGCAGGCCGTCATTTTCCGTTTTGTCAGATGCCTCAGGCTTCCCCCGTCAAAAACCGTCTGCACGGCCTCATGAATCAGGCCTTCGATTTCCAGGACCTCGATGCCTTTTCGGCCCAGAACCTGACGGGGATTGGCGCCAATGCCGCTGACCAGAAGCAGGCTGCAGTCGCTGATCCTGTCGGCCAGTTCATCCCACCGGCGCATGCCGTCGCCGGAGTCCGGCGTCTGCCGCGACTCTATCAGCGATACGGTTCCGTTCTTTTTGCCATAAATCAGCAAATGATCGGCTTCCCCGAGATGCTGATTTACCAATACGCCTTCCCGGCTGGCGACAGCCACACGTGACCGGGATGCGTTTATCGTAAGCGTCTGCGACTCGGGCATGCTTTCACAGGTTTTCAAACTGTTGAGCAGTTCCTGCGGCATGTCCTCCCCCAGAAGCCCCACGGCGTCCGCGCGGCAGCGGGTGCAATGGTGCATCTGGGGAATGAATTTTCCGGCCTCTTTCCGGATATGGGCGATCATCTCTTTGGAAGGCTCCGGAACATTTGCAAAGGTCGAGCCCGGATTGGGGTAATAAGGAACACAGTTTAAAATATCCACATGCATTTCCCCCATCTTTCCGGCGACCTCCGGGATATGCGCATCGTTGATGCCGGGGATGATGATGGAATTGACCTTGACCACAATCCCTTTTTCCTTGAGTCTGGTGATGGCATCGAGCTGTTTTTCCAGAAGCAATTTCACCCCTTCCGTCGGATGAAACACCCGTTTGCCATGGCGCACCCAGGCATAGATTTTTTCAGCCACGGCCGGATCAATCGCGTTGACCGTAACCGTAACATGACTGACCTGAATCTGCGCAAGTTCCTCAATATAGGGGCCGATCCCCAGTCCGTTCGTTGCCACGCACAGCAGCATCTCCGGATAGCTTTTCCGGACCCGCCGCAGGGTTTCCATGGTTTCTTCCGGATTGGCGAATGGATCACCGGGTCCGGCAAGCCCGACCACGGAAATGTTTTTCTTTTTTTCAAACACCGAGTCCAGGTAAACCATGGCCTGGGCCGGAGACAGCACGCCGGAAGTAACACCCGGACGGCTTTCGTTGATGCAGTCGAATTTTCGGTTGCAGAATTTGCACTGAATGTTGCACCGGGGCGCAACCGGAAGGTGGACCCTTCCGAAAGTATGCCGCACCTTGTCGTTAAAACAGGGATGATTGGACAGGTTCATGCCGGTTTTCATAATAGGACACCTTTTCACATATAGGAATATCCGATATCGGATGCTTTCTGCCGGTGATCCAGCAGGGTGTTGACGATGTTGTCAAACAGGTTTTGGGCGCCCCGGTAGCCGATATGCAGAATCCTTGCGCCGCCGATCCGGTCATGAATCGGAAAGCCGACCCGCACCAGCGGGGCCGGGATTTTTCGGGCCACGGAATATCCCTTGCTGCTGCCGATCAGAAAATCCGGTTTCAATTGATCGGCGGCATCGGCGATTTCCATGAAATCAACGTTGTCAACAACCTGGATTTCCCGGCCCCGGGCTCCAACGAGGACTTCGGCCATTTTTTCCCTGAAAAGCCCGCTTTTCCCGCCGGATGCGCACAGCA
>JBBIPX010000086.1:0-14748 GCA_037442625.1 Desulfobacteraceae bacterium | reverse complement strand
GGGGTATGGGGTAAATACCGCATGGCGATCATCCTTTCAGCATGTCAAGGTATGCCTCCCGTGTCATGAGGGTTTCCAGAGCGGCCGGATCCGACGGCCGGATGTGGATCATCCACCCCGCACCGTATGGATCGGCATTCACCACATCCGGCGTATCGGCCAGCGCCGCATTGGCGGCGACGATTTCCCCGGCAACCGGTATGAACATTTCGGATACGGCCTTGACCGACTCCACGGTGCCGAAAACCTCTCCGTTTTCAAAGCGCTCTCCGACAGGGGGCAGCTCGACATAGACCACGTCTCCGAGCTGGTCCTGCGCATAGTCGCTGATCCCGGCGACCAGGATATCGCCTTCCTTTCTTGCCCATTCATGGTCTTTGGTGTACCAGACATTTTCCGGAAACTTGAGTTCGCTGATATCTTTCACAATTCACCTCCTGTTTGTTGTGGCGGCCGCAGCTCCCGGGGGCGGCGTCCCGCTTCCGGCCGCATGCATTGCAGGCATCATATCCGGTATAATGACAGCGGTCGGTCCGCAAGCTTTTGACTTGCGGCGTTCAGTTTTTCCTCTCCGGAAATGACGGCCACCCCTTTTTGAATCCTGTGGGGATCCAGGTATTTTTGCGAAACCCGAACCACATCTTCCTTTCGAAGCGCCAGAAGATCGTGCTTGAACCGAAGCCTCAGTTCATCCGAAAGAGATACGATTTTCCGGTAAAACGCCTTTTTGGCGGCCGGACCCGGCGAATCCGGCTTGTCGATATCCGCACAAACCTGGAGTATCCCCTCCTTGATATCTTCGAGGCTGTAATGGCCGGTTGCCATAAAATCCATGGCTCCGGAAAATGCATTCAGTGTCGAGACGATGTGCGGATCCCGATAGGAAGCAAAGCTGAACACGCCGTCTTCGGGCGTATAAATCGACATCCCGCCGTACGCCCCGCCTTTTTCGCGGATCTCCCGGTGAAGATAGAGCGAGCGGCACATTTTGCTGATCAGCATTAGGGCCGGGGCGTCGGGATGGGACATGCGAACGGTTTCAAAAGACAGGGCCACAAAGGATACTGCGGAAGATGTGGACCAGCCTTCATGGGGCAGTCCGTCTTCACCTGCCGCCTGCGGCAAGTCGCCTGCGGCCGGTTTTTCTTCGGGAAGGGCCTGATAAATCGCATCGGGCCAGTTGGCGGCGTCCGAAAGCGGTCGGGTTTCCCCGATCAGCGCAAGCTTCAGGTTGCTTCTTGAAAACAGCCGGGCGCCGATTTCGGACAATTTCTCGGAAAGAGCGCCAAGTGCCGGTTCCGACAGATCCTGTGTCAGGGACTGAATGGCTTTAAGCTGGTGAACCCCATGCCATGTTTCGTTCAGCCTGCTGGCGGCGGAAAACCTTCTGGATGACAGAGAAATCGCCAGCCGGTGACCGTTCTGCACGATCATGGATTCCATTCCCGCCTGATATTCCTGAAGCAGCATCTTCAGCCGGGCCAGGTCTGAAAACCGGTGCCGGCTCAAAATCTCCCGGATGATTTCAAACAAATGGTCCACGTTTCGCACCAGACATTTTCCGTTTACCGTTACCAGGGGAAGCGCGGCGCCGGTTTCATCGAACTGCGTCCGGGCATGCGTTGAAAAGCCGATGCCGCCGGTGTAGCGGTCGATCAGACGGGTCAGTTCCGTGTAATCCCGAAGCGCCGTGCCGATCCTTGGAACCGCATAACAGAAAAAAGGAACCAGGGGCTGAATGTCCCCGGAAAGTTTGCCGGCTTCACAGGCGGCGGAAACATAAACAATGCCGGCCGTCGGCTGGTCATAATACAGCACGGGCGAATCCTTCTTCGCCGGCAGTCCGGTAATGACCCGGACATCCCTGGGGATATCGGCGATTTCCAGCGTCGGCAGACAGGAGACATCTTCCGCGGTTTCCTGGCGTTCCTGAAGAGCCCCGGCATTCTGGGCCAGTCTGTCCAGATCCGACGCCGAAAGGCCGGCTGCCACAGCCGCAAGTTCTTCTTCAACCCGCCGGTTTTCCCTTTCCGTAATGGCTGAATCCGGCTCCAGCGTCAGCAGCACCCGGTGCGGATTGTCCAGAAGATAGGTCTGAATGCATTGCTCAAGATAAGGCCCTTTGGCGATGGCTGCCTTCATCTTGTCCATGAGGGCGTCCAGCTCCAGAATTTCTTCGGGGTCGCCTCCGTGAAGCCAGGTCCCGGCAAAGCCCATCAAAAGCTTGAGCCCGTACGGATACGGGGTGTTGGTCACTTCCTTCCGGTGAAACTCGATCTGGTGGATGGCCGATTCGATCAGTTCCTTGTCGATCCCGTCCTTGACCAGTGTTTTCAGGGTGTCAAAGACCAGGGCCTGAATCCGGCCGGCGTTTGATGCCTCGATATCCTTCAGTCCGCAGGAAAAAAACGCATCCCGGCAGTCCGCATCGAATCCGGACCCGTCGCTTAAAGACGTGCCCATTCCCGAATCCATCAGGGCTTTTCGAAGCGGGGAGGCCGCATTTCCCAGAAGAATTTCCCCGAGCAGGGTCAGGACCAGGAGTTCATAGGAACGGGTGATGTCGCAGGTCAGCCACGTCACGCAGGCCTGGCTTTTCCGGGAGGGATCCTGGCTTTTGTCCAGGGCGTAGTAATAGGCAGCCTGCCGGGGCTCCCGCCACCTGGGCTGGGATGGCACGTCCGTATCCGGATCGATCCGCGCAAACCGGTTTAAAACCTTGTCCTGAATGAATTGCAGGTGATCTTGCAGCGGCAGGTTGCCGTAGGTATAGAAATAGGCGTTGCTGGGATGATAATGCCGGCTGTGAAATTGCCTGAGCTGACCCCAGGTAAGGCGCGGGATGACCGATGGATCGCCGCCGGAATTGAACCGGTAGGTCGTCTCCGTAAACAAGGCGTTTAACAGGGATCTGGACATCACCTGGTCCGGAGACGACATGGCCCCTTTCATTTCGTTATACACCACGCCCTTGTAAACCAGTTTCACGGGACTGCGGTCTTCGATCTCGATGCGATGGCCTTCCTGCATGAAGCTGAGTTCATCCAGATTCGGGAAAAACGCCGCGTCCAGATACACCCCCATCAGGTTGTAATAATCCTTCGGTGTCTGGGTGGAAAAGGGGTACATGGTCCAGTCCGAGGCTGTAAAGGCATTCATGAACGTGCTCAGACTGCGCTTCAGCATGGAGAAGAACGGGTCCCTTACCGGATATTCGCCGGATCCGCAAAGGGCCGTATGCTCCAGAATATGGGCGACCCCGGTTGAATCCCGCGGAACGGTCTTAAAGGCCACACTGAACGTATTTTCCGCATCCGCGTTCCGGATATGGATATGCCTTGCACCGGTGCCGGCGTGCTCCAGCTCATAAAACACGCAGCGCAATTCCTTCAGTGCAGCGATACGACGAACATCGTATCCCATTATCCTGTCGCCGGCATGGAACAGCTCATCAACAGGCTCTGTCATGCGTATCATATCAATTTCCTTTTTTTGTCTCGTGGACGGAATTCAGGCCGATTCCCCCTGACTTTTCCCGCAATCCATACTGCCCTTTTTGAATGAAGTTTTCAATTGAAATATTTTCCCTGTTTTCACATAAATGGCATTGCATGCGTACGGAATTATGCGTTATAAACCCTGCATGATGAACCCCCTCTTTCCACCGGGAACGCCCTTATGCTGAAAAAACTGATCATCAACGATATGGAGCACGAAACGCGGGTGGCCCTGATCGAAAACGGCACCATCGCGGAGCTGTTTATCGAAAGACGGGACCTTTCGGACATCGCCGGCAATATTTACAAGGGCCGGGTGCAGCGCGTTCTTCCCGGAATGCAGGCCGCATTTGTGGATATCGGCCTCAGTCAGGCGGCGTTCATTTATGTGGATGATGTGATCGGGTATCAGGATACGGATATCGAAGAGTTCATGATTCGGACCCGGGAAGAAAACGAGCTGTCCGGCGAAGTCAATGCCGTGTTCGTCGACCCGCCCGCAACTCACAAGGATCTGCATATCGAGGATTTGATCACGGAAGGCCAGGAAATCCTGGTACATGTGGCCAAGTCCCCCATGGGCACCAAGGGCGCGCGCGTTACAACCTATATTTCGCTCCCGGGCCGTTTTCTGGTGATGATGCCCTATTCCGATCATATCGGTGTTTCCAGAAGGATTCTGGATGAGGTTGAACGGGCACGGCTAAAGGAGATGGTGGCGTTTTTAAGGGATGACACCGTCGGCTACATCGTCCGGACCGCCAGTGAAGGCATCCAGAAGGAAAAGCTGGCGCCGGAAATGGATTTTTTGAAAAATTTATGGCAGGCGATTCTGGCCAAATACAAGACAGCGTCCGCGCCATCACTGCTGCACAAGGAACTGAACGTCAGCCTGAGGGCGGTCCGGGATCTGTTGACCCACGAGGCGGATTCCCTGATCATTGATTCGCGCCCGGTGTATGAATCGGTCCTTTCCTTTCTGACCACCTTCATGCCGGGCCTGAAAGACTCCGTTGAACTCTATGAAGGCCGCGAACCCATATTCGACGCCTACAATCTGGAAGGCGACATCTCCAGGGCACTGAAGCGAAAGGTCTGGCTGAAATCCGGCGGGTACATCGTCATCGAGCAGACCGAAGCCCTGGCGGCCATCGACGTCAACACCGGCAGGTATGTTGGCAAGCACAATCTGGAAGAGACCATCCTCAAGACCAATCTGGATGCCGTAAAGGAAATCGCTTATCAGATAAGGCTCCGGGACATCGGCGGCATCATCATCATCGATTTTATCGACATGGAAAAAAAATCCAACCAGGAAAAGGTTTACAACGCCCTGATCGAAGCATTAAAAAACGACCGGAGCAAAACCCATGTCCTTCCCATCTCCGAAATGGGGCTGATCCAGATGACCCGAAAGCGCATCCGCAAGCCGCTGAACCGGCTGCTTTGCGAGCCCTGTTTTTACTGCGAGGGGGAAGGGTATCTCATGTCCCGAAAGACCATCTGCCACAATATTTTCAGGGAAATCCTCAGCGAATACCGGATGCTGGCCGGCATCAAGATCACGGTCAGGGTCAATCCGGAAATTGCGGAGCTGCTTCACGGAGAAGAGAATCATCTGATTTTCCGCCTTGAAAAAATGATCGCCAAGCAAATCGTCGTATACCCCAACCCGCTGTTCCACCTGGAAGAATTCGATATTGTGGAAGTCCACAAGGAATAGAAATGGTACCGGCCTCAGCCGTGCCGGCCGGAACCGATGACATCAGAATTGAATCAGGCCCGGCTGCATCACGGATTCCAGATGACGCCGCCAGTCCTCCACATCCGTTTTTCCTTCAGATCCCTTCAAATCAATCATTTCCCCGAATGTCAGCCGGATTTTTGCAAAGGGCTTGGGCAGCATGAACCGGTCCCAACTGTTGAAGAACCAGGCCCTGTCCGCTGAAAACGAAACCGGAACAATCCTGGCGTGGGCGGCCAGCGCAAGGGAAATTGTTCCCGGCTTTATAATGCCGGCCGGCCCCCGGGGACCATCCACGATATGCCCGGCCATCCGGGAGCGCCTGAGTTCACGAATCATTTGTTTGAGCGCCTTCAGACCCCCTTTTGAGGATGATCCGCGTACGGTCTTCCAGCCGGCGCGCCGAACGATGCCCGCCCCGATATCGCCGTCGTTGCTCAGACTGATCATCAGGGGCGGGGAAAGTTCCCGAAATTTCCGGATATATGCCAGCGTGGGAAAAACCTGCTGGTGCCAGCAGCAGAAGAGCAGCAACCCGCCTTTTTGCATGTAATTCAGCCAGGGCGCTTCGTTGATGACGGTCATTTCAAAGGTCCGGCAATAGGCCCGGATAACACCGTAAAAAATATCCAGAAAAATATCCGATTTAATGATGCTGCTGGTATTGATCGGCATCGGCGTACCCTTGTTCAAAAAGACGGCATGTAAAAGCAAATTTGCGCCACGGCAAAGGATGACGGCTGGGAATTCCCGCGGAAATCCCCCGCGCTTTCCGGCCGGCGCGTCACGGCTGCGGCTCCTGGAAGATTTTTTTTTCATTTCCCGGGTTCAGAATGAGCCGGTCTCCGGGACGGATGGGCTGATTCGGGCCGATATGGTTCCAGATCAAAAGGGACTGAACCGGAACATTCAGTCGCTCGGCAATCCCGGAAAGGGAATCCCCTTTTTTCACCACATAAGCGGTATTGGTTCGGTCGGATTCCAGGGACGGGGTCTGCAGGGCCAGCCTTTCCTGGAAACCGGCGGATGCGCCGGGGGGTATGGAAATCATCAGCACGCCTTTGGGAAGGTAATAGCCCCTGATTTCCGGGTTCAGATCCCGGATGACCTTGAAACTTGTCCGGGCCGCCCGGGCAATTGTCAGCACCGGCGTTCTCTGGGCCAGCTCCAGCTGAACCCGGTCGGATTCCACCGGCGGATACAAATCCTCCGGCATCAGTTTGAAACCGTATTTTTCCGGATCGGACAGGATCAGTTTGGCGGCCAGGATGCGAAATACATACCGCTGGGTTTCCTGGTACAGGTAAAGATCGTAAAAGTCATGCGTATCCTGAAGCAGTATCTCGTTTTTAAGGCCGGCCTCACCCATGTTGTAAGCGGCGGCCGCAAGGGTCCAGGAGCCGAAATCATCATGAAGTTTTTTCAGGTAGGCAAGCGCGGAGCGGGTGGACGCCGCCATGTTACGGCGCTCATCCATCTCTTCGGTGATGGTCAGCCCGTAGCGCGCGCCCGTATCCCTGATAAACTGCCAGTAGCCCATCGCCCCTTTCGGAGATCCGGCCAGAGCCCTTAGCGCGCTTTCAATTACGGGAATGTATTTGAGGTCATCGGGAAGGCCCTGATCCTGCAGAACGGTTCGGATATACGGCAGGTAGCGGTTGGCCCGCTTGAGCCACATGATGGTCTGATCCCGGTCCCAGAGCATCAGCAGGAGCTCGCGCTCCAGCCGCTCCCGGGCATCCCTGCTGTCCAGCGGCGCGGGTTCTCCGCAAAAATCCAGCGGCGGCTTCACCCGAAGGCAGGATACCAAAGAAGGAATACACTCCATTTCCGGAACATCGGCGGTTTGCGCATAACCACAGGCTCCGGCGAACAAAACGAATACCATCGTCAATAACTGTATCATAATCCCTTGTCACATGTTAGAATGAAAGGACATTTTCGGGCAGCCCGCTTCCCCTTTGAATTTCAAATCCCAATGAAAAAACGCGAAAACGTAGACGCCGCCGAAATATCCAGATTCGAATCCCGGTCCCATGGCTGGTGGGACCCGCGGGGCGATTTCAAACCCCTTCATGACATCAATCCGGTCCGCATCCGTTACATCAGCGAGCGCACCGCTCTTTGCGGAAAATCGGTTCTGGACATCGGCTGCGGCGGCGGCATTCTATCCGAAGCGCTGGCGGCGACAGGCGCTACGGTAACCGGGATCGACCGGGGACAAGCCCCCCTGAATGCCGCCCGGAATCACCTTCGGGAAACGGGCCTTTGCGTGAATTATCTGCAAACGACCGCGGAGGCCCTTGCGGAAACCCGCGCAGGCTGCTTTGATGTTGTTGCCTGCATGGAAATGCTGGAGCACGTCCCCGATCCCCGTTCCGTATTAAACGCCTGTAAAACCCTGGTCAAACCCGCGGGCGATGTATTTATCGCAACCCTCAACCGCAATCCCAAATCTTTTCTGCTGGCGATTGTCGGCGCCGAATACCTGCTGCGGCTGATTCCCAGGGGAACCCATGCCTACAGCCGGTTTATCACGCCGGCCGAAATGATGCTCTGGATGCGGCAAGCCGGTCTTACGCCGCGGGATTTAACGGGAATGCACTACAATCCGGTTTTTCGGACCTGCACGCTGGGCGGCAATACGGATATCAATTATCTTGTCCACGCCAAACGCCCCGAGAACTGAAAACAATAACATCCCCCATTCAGAAAAGCGGGGGGAGTATTTGCATCAAAACAGGCGCAGCAGCTCCCCGGGGTGCGCGATGATCGCCCTTGCGCCGTTTTCCAGAAGTTCCTCCCGGGTCCGGAATCCCCACAAGGCCCCTGCCGGAAACATCCCCGCGGACACGGCGGTCCGCATGTCAATGGCCGTATCCCCCAGGTACAGCATGCGATCCGGGTCCGCCCCCAGCAGTCTGGATATTTCCACGGCGCCGGCCGGATCGGGTTTTCGCGGTACATCCTCTCTTAAGCCGAACACCGCCTTGAACCGCCACCTTGACAGCAGATCCCGGACGCAATTCACCGTAAATTCATGGGATTTATTGGATAAAACAGCCATATCGACCTGAAGGTCCGCCAGGCTGTCCAGCATTTCCGAAATCCCGTCATAGAGCCGGGTTTTGACTTTCCAGCTTCGATCGTAATCCGCCATGAAAGATGCCAGACACTCCCGATAAACATCCGAACCCCGTGCGGATTCCGGCAATGCCCGCTCGATAAGAACCGCCGACCCATCGCCGACGAAATACCGGTAGGCATCCATCGGATGCGCCGGAAATCCGTGATCGGCAAGAACCCTGTTTACGGCATCCCCCAAGTCCTCCAGCGTGTCCAGAAGCGTGCCGTCCAGATCAAAGACAACCGCAGAAAATTTATTCAAAAAACACCTGCCTTTCCACAAAAATGATTCCCCTGTTTGGAAACGGGGCCAGGGCGAGCAAAGACCATGGCAATGACCGGTTAAGGTAAAATCGTCATGTCAGTTTTCCGACCAGAAGCTCCAGTTTCAGCCCCCCGTGATAAATGGGATGAAACCGCCACGGGGGATGAATGCCGTCAAGGTCGGAACGCTCGGGAATGATCAGCGCAAACCGCCATCCCCTGTAATCGGCTTTCAGCTTTTCCATCACGCTTTGAATGAGCAGGCGGCTTTCCCGCCGCGTTCCCATCCGCTTCCCGTAGGGCGGATTGATGACGACAAGACCCTGCGCATTTGTCAGCGCACCGGGATTCAGATCAAAAAAATCCCCGCATCGAACCTGAATCTGATTCAGCGCGGCATGAACGCCCGCAAGCCGGGCCAGTGAATCGCATGCCGCCGGTGCGGTGTCAAAGGCGATCACTGGGGCAAGCGGACCGGAAACAAACCGTTTTTCCGCGGCGGCGCGAAGGTGCCGCCACTGGGCCGGCCTGAATCCCGGCCAACCTGTGAAAGCAAAGGATCGGTTCCATCCCGGCGGAACGTTCCGGGCCATGAGCGCCCCCTCAACGGCAAAGGTTCCGGTGCCGCACATGGGGTTCATGAGCGTTTCATTTCCGGAATATCCGGCCAGCATCAAAATGGCCGCCGCCAGGGTTTCCCGGACAGGCGCCGTCCCGGGAAGCGTTTTGATCCCCCTTTTATAAAGCAAATCGCCGCTGCTGTCCATGGAAACGCTGAAGTCGTCATCCAGGCCCCGGATGAACAGGCGCTGCCGAATGGCGGGATTTTCCAGGCGCCGCGCATCACCGGCATATTGCAGGAGTCGGCCGCGGACGCTCTCCGAGAAAACCGCGGCAATCGCATCCTTGTGATAAAGCCGGCAATGGCGGGTGGATACGCTGACCTGCGGCTCGGCATCCGGGTGCAGGTAGAGTTCCCAGGGGATTTCCCCCGCCTTTTTTGATAGCCGGGTAAAATGGGAGGCGGATACGGTTTCAATTCGCATCAGGACCCGTGTGGCGGTCCGCAGATGGAGGTTGGCCAGATAGCCGTCATACAATTTTCCGGTGAACGCCACGCCGCCAGGAATCCCGGCCGTTTCGCCGCAGAAATCGGGTATCCGCATCAGTTCCGTGCGGCACAGGTTTTCCATCCCCGGAGGGGCGATCACAAAAAAATCGCGCTTTCGCCCCGAAACATTTCGTTTGATGCGCTTTTCCAGGGAAGACGTCACAATCGCTGGTCCCATTGCCGGCATTGATTTTATGAAGACAGGCTCATTGTCAACTATCTGCGAATACGAGGGAACTTCCTTCATGAACAGATCCGAGCCTGTCCATATTGGAGCACAAATACGCCAAATCATCAAATGGATTCTATGCCGCGGCGGCCTTTCGTACTTTCTCTTGACAAGGCGGGTGAATTGATTAAAAATTGCCGCAAAAACTCCCATAAATCATCTAGCCAACCAGGCCGAATTTTCGGACGTGTCCGTGTCGAATTCGGCCTTTTGTACGTCTGAAACCTGTTTTCCGGTTTACAAGGAGAAAAGCATGATTCATGTTGAAAACCTCACCCGGTATTACGATGATTTCTGTGCGGTAAACGGAATTCATCTGGATATTCAAAAAGGCGAAATCCTGGGATTGCTGGGACCGAACGGGGCCGGCAAAACCACGACCCTCAGAATGCTCACGGGGTATCTTCAGCCGACGGCCGGCCAGATCCGGGTGCAGGATCTGGCCATCGGCCCGGACACGCTTGAGATCAAAAAGCGGATCGGATACCTCCCGGAATCCGCCCCCCTCTACCACGACATGATTGTTTATGACTACCTGAATTATGTCGCGGATATCCGGGAGCTGAAAAACGCGCAAAAATTGTCCCGGATTCACGAACTTGCCCAGTTGTGCGGTTTGAGCTCGGTCATGCACAAGACCATCGGGGAGCTCTCCAAGGGGTTCAAGCAGCGGGTCGGCCTGGCCCACGCCCTGATGAACGACCCGGAGATCCTGGTGCTGGATGAACCCACTTCCGGCCTGGATCCCAACCAGATTGTGGAAATCCGGGAAATCATCCGAAAAATCGGCCGGGAAAAAACCATTATCCTTTCCACCCACATCCTCAGCGAGGCCGAGGCCACCTGCGACCGGATCGCCATCATCCATCAGGGAAAAATCGTGGCCGACGGCAGCACCCTGTCCATCAAACAGGCGGCCGGCAGGGAACGGTCGATTTACATCACGCTGGAGGGTGCCGATTTTGACGCCGTCCGGCCCCAACTGGAGACGCTCGCCGGTGCTGTCGGGATCGAGAAGCTGGCCCCTTCGGGCGCCGGCCTTCTCGATATCAAGATTTCCGTTTCATCCGATGCGGACATCCGCAGGGATATTTACCGGATCATCCGGCAGGCCGACTGGCAGCTTCTGGAATTCCGACAGGAGTCCCAGACCCTGGAACACATTTTCCGCGAACTTACCCTGGAGAACTAACATGAGCCCCGTCATCCATATTTTTAAAAGAGAATTCAGCGCCTACATGGTATCGCCGGTTGCCTACATCGTCATTTCGGTGTTTCTGATCATCACCGGCTGGTTTTTCTTCACCCCGTTTTTTCTTCAGAACCAGGCCAGCCTTCGCAATTTTTTTTCCCTGCTGCCCCTGGTTTTCTCCTTTGTCGTGCCGGCAATCACCATGCGCCTGCTGTCCGAGGAGTTCAGCGTCGGCTCGTATGAAACCCTGCTGACCCTTCCGGTAACATTCACGGATGTCGTTCTGGGCAAATTTCTGGCGGCAACCGGTTTTACGGCGGTCATGCTGGCGCCGACCCTTCTGTATCCGCTCACGGTCGCAGTTCTGGGCTCCCTGGACTGGGGACCCGTACTGGGCGGCTATATCGGCGCATTGCTTCTTGGCGCCGCATTTTCAGCCATCGGCCTTCTGGCCTCATCCCTGACCCGGAACCAGATTGTCGCCTTTATCGTGGGAACGGGCATCTGCTTCAGCCTGTGCCTGATCGACAAGATGCTCTTTTTTCTGCCCCGGTCCCTGCTGGGTTTCTTTGAATACCTGGGAGCGGATTTTCACTTTCAAAACATCGCCAAAGGCATTCTGGACACGCGGGATATCCTGTATTTCATCAGTGTCGGATTTTTCGGACTCTACGGCGCCAATCTGGCCATGCAGGAAAAATGTTAAGGAGCCCCATTATGGATAAGCAGACAAGCCGGAGACCGAAATCCGGAAAATACATCAAATTCATTGCTTACGGCGCGGCCGTGATTCTTCTGAACATGGCCGGCATGACGCTTTTTGCGCGCATCGATCTCACCGCAAATCATATCTATTCCCTTTCAAAGGCCAGCCGGAACGCGGTAAAAGCCCTCTCGGAGCCCTTGACCCTTCATGTCTTTTTTACGCGGAATCTGCCGGCGCCGCACAACAGCACCGAGCGGTATCTGCATGATCTTCTTGCCGAATATGCGGTATACGCCGGAAAGAACTTCAATTACCGCTTTTACGATGTCAGCCCGGATGACGGCTCGCCGCAGTCGGCCAAAATCGAAAATCAGAAGCTGGCTGAATCCTACGGCGTGCAGCCGGTGCAGATTCAGGCGGTTGAAAATGACGAAGTCAAATTTCAAAAAGCCTATATGGGCCTGGTGCTGATTCACGGGGATCTTGTGGAACGCATTCCGGCCATTACCAGCACCGACGGGCTGGAATACCAGATCACCACTGCGATCCAGAAACTTTCCAACAAGGTCAGCGTGCTGCTGGCGCTGAAAGACAACATCCAGGTGAAGCTTTACAAGTCTTCCTCCCTGGATGCGATCGCCCCCTACATGGGGCTAAGTACCCTGCCCAAACTTCAAACGGATGTCGAATCCCTGGTGAAAAAACTGAACAACCAGCTTTACGGCAAACTCTCCTATGCGTTTCTGGATCCTACCACGGATCCGAAGCTGGCGTCGGACATCGCCGGTTCCCAGATCATGAGCCTCAAATGGCCAGATCTTTCCAACGGCAAAATTCCGGCCGGTCAGGGCGCCATCGGCCTGGTGATGCAGTACGGCGCAAAAACCGTCGGCATTCCGCTGCTTCAGGTCGTTAAGCTTCCCATCATCGGCACCCAGTACCAACTGACGGACATGGCCGCCGTCGAGGACGCCATGAATCAGCAGGTGGAAGCCCTTATCGGCATCAATGAAACCATCGGATATCTTGCGGACCACGGCACTCCCAATCTCTACGGCTCTCCGATGGCCCGCGGCCAGCAGGGAGCCCCGGAAGACGTGGACACATTCCGCAGCCTGGTATCCAAAACCTATTCCTTCAAGGACATTCAGCTTAAGGATCAGGCCGCACTGAACGGCTTCAACTGCCTGGTGATCGCCGGCCCCACAAAGCCATTCAGCGATTATGACCTCTTTCAGATAGACCAGTATCTGATGAAGGGGAAAAATCTGGCCGTTTTTCTGGATGCCTTTAAAGAGGAAGGCGGCCAGCAAAACATGTTCGGCGCCCAGGAGCCCCGGCAGGTCCCCTTGAATACCGGCCTGGAAAAACTCCTGGAACATTACGGCGTCGGTATCAAGCCGGTGATCGTGATGGATGAGAACAGCTTCAAGCAGCAGGTCCCGCAGCAGTACGGCGGCGGGGAGCGAAATATCTATTTTGCGCCGCTTATCAAAAGCGAGCAGATCAACAAGGATCACCCGTTCATGAAACCGATCAAGGGGCTGGTGGCCTACAAGATGTCCCCCATAATAGTGAACAAGGAAAAGCTTGCGCAAAACGGGATACAGGCCGATCTGCTGTTCTCATCCTCCCCGAAATCCTGGGAAATGAAAGCGCCGCTGAACCTCAATCCCCTGTTCATTCAACCGCCCGCCGCAAGCGAAAAAATGGCCGCCGAGCCCCTGGCCTATCTTCTGGAAGGGGAATTCCCCAGTTATTTTGCGGGAAAACCCGTTCCGGAAAAACCGCAGCCGGAAACGCCGCAAAAAGGCGAGAATGGAACAGAAGCGCCTGCGAAAACTCCTGAGAAAAAACCGGCCCCGGATACCCCGGGCGCATCCCCGGATGCATCCCCGGATGCGGCAAAAGCCGCCGATCTTTCAAAAATTGAAGGAAACGGCAACGTGATCGCCAAGGGGAAACCCGGCAAGATTTTTCTGATGGCATCCTCAGAAATGCTCAAAGACAACATCCTGGATGAAGCCGGCCGAAGCCCCAATGCCGTATTTATCCTGAATGTTCTGGATTACCTCAACAACCATCAGGACATTGCGGTGATGCGCGGCAAGGAACAGCGCTTTAATCCGCTGGCGGATATTTCGCCCCTTGCAAAAACCGGCATCAAGTTCCTGAACATCGCCGGTCTTCCGGTCCTGGTCGTCCTGGCGGGCCTGATCGTATGGCTTCGCCGAAAATCCCGCAGACGGCAAATTCAAATGCGCTTTCAAAAGCAGGAAGGTTGATGATGAAACAGAAAAAAGAATATTTATTCATTGCCATTGCCATTGTTTTGCTGGTCGGCTACCTACTGGTCCGGGAAACCGACCGGACCGAATACCGGCTCCCGGCCATCGCCAAGGTTGCCGCAGGCGACATCACCCGGATCGAGATCGCGCGCCCGCAAGAAACGGCCGTCCTGGAGAAAAAGGATGGAAAGTGGCTGATTCAGCCCCTGGGCTATCCGGCCGATTCCGGCAAGGTGACCCCCCTGCTGGACGATCTGGAAAAGTTGACCCTGACCGCGCTGGTGTCTGAATCCAAGTCCTATTCCCGGTACGATCTGGAGCCCGATAAGGCCATCCGCGTCAAGGCCTGGTCGGGCGCGGAACTCAAACGCGATATACAGATCGGAAAACCCGCGCCCACCTTCCAGCATACGTTTGTCCGAATCGGGGATGCCCCCGAGGTGTATCACGCCCGGCAGAACCTGAAAACCGCCTTTGACCTGACCGCTGACAAGCTGCGGGATAAAACCGTACTTGCATTCAGCCCGGAAGAGGTCAAGGAAATCGCCATTACAAAAGAAGGCGTGCAGACGGTGCTCCGCAAAAGCGAGA
>JBBIPX010000085.1:0-15101 GCA_037442625.1 Desulfobacteraceae bacterium | reverse complement strand
GGTAGTAGCCCTTGGCCTTGCTAAGACGCCGCAGCACTGTTTCAAGCTGGACCCCGGAGACAAAGCCTTTGGGAAGGCCGATTTTACCGTCGTTCAATCCGATCTCGGGACCAAAGAATATGTTGTAGTCGTCCATCTTTCGGCGCATGGAAAGTTCCTGGCGCGGGGGTTTGTCCTTGAACAGGAGTTCGGTTGAGATGCCGGCAACGATTTTCTCCATTTCCGCAACGCTCGTCCCCGTTGCGTAGGATGCGCCGACCAGCGCTCCCATGCTGTTGCCGGCAATGCAGTCGATGGGCACGCGGTATTCTTCCAGCACCTTGATCACGCCGACATGGGCCGCTCCCCGCGCCCCTCCCCCGGACAGTACAAGACAGATTTTCGGCCGTTTGGTGCCGCGCCTCGCCGTTTCGGATTCATCCGCAGCGGCCGGAAGCGATGAAGCAATGACGAATGCGGCAAGGACCAGCCAGGAGACGGCAATGACGGCGCCGCAACGAAATCGTGTTTTCATTTTAGGCCCTCCCGGATGCGCATGGAAAAATCCGCGGCGGCATCAGCCGCCTGCGCCCTGGCATTGATGTGTGCACGTTTTTGGAGCTCCGCAAAGGGCAGGCTGGTGTCCAGCCGCCCTTCTTCGTAAAGATATTCGGGAATATAGCCGCTGATCAGAATCTTCCAACTGAACGGCAGATGATCCGGATTCACGCGGGCGTTGAACCAGATGTTGGTTGAGCAGTTGGTGGTCAGGCTGTTGTAAAACGCCGGGGTGTTTTTCAGGGAGTTCAGTTTTTCCATATATGCCAGAAACAGCCGCTTGCCGTCGTCGATAGAACCGTGCACCCGGTACAGGTAGGCGTTCTCCGTCGGATCATGGCGATAATTGGTGCGAAGCCGGATGACATCCCGCTCGTCGGCTACCACGTAGTAGAGTTCATACTGGCGAAAAAACCCCTTGAGGGTCGAATATCCTTCCCCCCTGACCTTTCGCGCCTCTATGGAAATGGGCAGGTAATCTCCGCCGGCAAAACCAAAGCTCAGAAAAACATGCGCGATGGCCGGCCCCATCCAGTAAACGGCGATCACATCCACGGATTGCAGTTGGTTCAGATTAAATTGCTTGTCGTAATAAGCGGGGGTAAAGTCGGTTTCAGTGCGGTAATCGAAATTGCGGATGTTGTGCACCGTGATCCGGTCTCCGTCGATATCCGCCCAGGAAAGCAACGCTGTTTCCTGCTGCCAGTCCCGGTCATTTGTGGGCTGTATGGAGAAAAACCAGAGAATAACCAGTGCAAATCCGCAAGAGAACAGCAGGATGGATCTGCCGGCCGGGCGGACCCAAAAGAGTATGCCGACACCGGCCATTGCGACAACAATGACCCCCGGCAGCCTGAGGCCCTGCGGAAGGTTGGAATAGTATACAAACAAGGCTTCCCACCCGATAACGGCCGTCAGAGTCAGCGCCGTCAGCGACCATCCGATGATTCGAAATAAAGTCCCGACTGGCGACTTGCGATCTTGCGCCGATATTCCGGTGTCAACACCTGGCATATGCCTCCTTGGTTTCCGCAGCCCAGAAGGGCTTAATTTCAGGGCCTTGTGTACACTACGGGAAAATTGTTTAACGGGAGTAAGGATGCGGGAAAAAGCCGTTCCTCCAGAATTTCTTCCTCAGCATATACCAACAGGCGCCGCAAGAAGCAAATGAAAAACCCAAGCACGTGAACAGGGCAGCGACAAGGTTTTCATCTCTTTTTCAAGGCATGGAATGTCCTTGACAGCGGCGGCCGCCGGTGTTACTCAATCCCGTCAAAGGCAGTTGCTTTAATCCCGCTCCGCGCGACCCGGATGCGGGCACAAACCAGGCACCCGAAAAGGACCTCTCCATGACCGAACCCCATCGCGACATCACCCGCACCTTTCTTGCGATACTTTTCATCGGCGTTCTGATCGGCGCATCGATCTGGATTCTCCAGCCATTCCTGGGGGCGGCGATCTGGGCGGTAACGATCGTTACGGCGACCTGGCCGCTGATGATTTTCATCCAGAAGCTGCTCTGGGGCCGCCGGTCGCTGGCGGTGGCCGTGATGACACTGATCCTTCTCTGCGTCCTGGTAATACCCCTCTGGTTGTCCGTGGATGCCATCGTGTCGAACGCGGACCGCATAACCGGCTGGGTGAAGTCTCTGTCCAATTTCGAGGTGCCGCCGCCGCCCGCCTGGCTGCGCGGCATACCGCTATTCGGCGATGACCTGTTATCCGCGTGGGAAAAGGTTGCGGTTTCGGGAATACAGGACTTGATTAAAAAACTGGCCCCGTACGGCGGCACGGGAATCCGCTGGTTCATCACGAAGGCGGGCGGATACGGGTTTCTGATCCTGGAATTTTTGCTGACCGTGATATTCGCATCACTCCTTTATGTCAGCGGTGAGCAGGCGGTCTCCTGGATACAGCGTTTTGGACGCCGACTGGCAGGGCCGCGGGGGGAGAATACGGTCCGTTTGGCCGGACAGGCCGTGCGCGGCGTCGCTCTTGGCGTTGTGGTGACGGCCATGGCACAATCGCTGCTGGGCGGCATCGGCCTTGCCATTGCCGGAGTTCCTTTGGCGGCGATTCTCACGGCGGTGATGTTCATGCTGGCGATTGCCCAGATCGGCCCGATTCCCGTAATGGTCCCGGCGGTGGCCTGGCTGTACTGGAGCAGCGGCACTGGCTGGGGTACTTTTCTTCTCCTCTGGACCCTGGTGGTCGTGCTCATGGACAATTTCCTGCGCCCGGTTCTGATCAGAAAAAGCGCCGATCTTCCACTGCTGCTCATTTTCACCGGTGTTGTGGGCGGCCTGATCGCATTCAACCTCATCGGCATCTTCGTGGGGCCGGTGGTGCTCGCCGTAGCCCACACGCTGCTGTCGGCATGGGTTGATGAGGACGGCAGGATATAAAATTCGTCCTGTACCCGGCTTACCGGAGTCCCTTGATAAATTCCCGGACAGCGCCGATCCCACCGGTTTCCATCAGCCGCAGGGTCTGCGTGCCGATGACGGCGATATCCGCTTTTCCTTTGATGAAATCGACATCGGCCCTGTCTTTCACGCCGAATCCGAGGGCCAGCGGCAAATGGGTTGCAGAACGGCATCGCCCCAGATATTCCTCCAAATGTCCTGAAAAGTCGGTGTCTACGCCTGTGACGCCTTTTCTGGCCACGCAATAAATAAAGCCCCTGGCAAAGGATGCGATGGCTTTCATGCGTGCATCTGATGTTGTGGGGGAATAAATGAATATCGGCGACAGTCCCTGCCGGTCCATGGCGCTGAGGTAGTCCGCGCCTTCTTCATGCGGCAGATCCGGAACGATGGCTCCCCGCAGTCCTTCCTGAACCATCCTGTCGCTGAAGCGGTCCACACCGTACTTGAACAGAATATTGTAATAGCTCATAAAGAGAAAGGGAATATCAAAGCCGCGGGCTACCTTCCGGGCAAATTCAAAGCAGTTCTCGACGCTTGCGCCGGCGCATAGGGCCTTTTGATTGGCGTGAAGAATGACGGGACCATCGGCAATGGGCTCTGAAAAAGGAATCTGAAGCTCCATCAGGTCAACGCCGGCTTCGACCATGGCCTCCACAAGCCTGAAGGATTCATCAAAAGACGGATACCCGATCACGATATGGGTCATGACCAGGATATCGCGCTGTTTCAATCTGTCCCGCAAATAGGATTCAAGCATGATATTGACCTGCCTTTTTGATGATGAACGCCTGCCATTTCGGGTCGTTGAATGCATCGGCAATGGTGAAGATGTCCTTGTCGCCCCTTCCGGACTGGTTGATGATGATGCTGTCCTCCGGGGACATGCCGGGCGCCTCTTTAAAAGCCTGGACAAACGCATGTGCGGACTCCAGGGCCGGAATCACCCCTTCCCGGCGAATCGTCAGTGATAGGGCCTCCACCACTTCCGCATCGGTGGCGACCTCAAACCTGACCCTGCCCGTTTCCTTAAAATGCGCCAGGATGGGCGAAACCCCGACGTAATCAAGTCCTGCGGCAACGCTGTAGGTCTCTCTCATCTGGCCGTCGGAATCCTGAAGAAAATAGGTCTTATAGCCCTGGGCAACCCCGATGCTGGCATCCGCCGAGCAAAGCCTCGAGGCGTGCCGCCCTGTCGCCAGTCCCTTGCCGCCGGCCTCGATTCCCACCAGTTCAACCGGATCGTTCATGAAGCCGCTGAAAACCCCGAGGGCGTTTGAGCCGCCGCCCACGCAGGCATATACGCGGGCCGGAAGTTTTCCCTCGCGCCGAAGGATCTGCGAGCGGGCTTCGGTTCCGATGATGGACTGGAAAAAGGAGACCATTTCCGGAAAGGGATGCGGGCCGCAGGCGGTTCCCAGAACATAATGGGTGGTGTCCATGTTCGCAACCCAGTCGCGAAAGGCTTCGTTGATGGCGTCCTTTAAGGTCCTGGATCCTTCGGTCACGGGAATCACCTCGGCGCCCAGCCGTTCCATCCAGAAGACATTCGGCCGCTGTCTTTCGACATCCACTTCGCCCATGTAGATGGTGCACGCAAATCCGAATTTGGCGGCCATGGTGGCGGTCGCCACCCCGTGCTGGCCGGCCCCGGTTTCCGCAATGACCCGTGTTTTACCCATGCGTTTGACCAGAAGCCCCTGCCCCATGACGTTATTGGCTTTATGGGCGCCGGTGTGGTTCAGATCCTCCCGTTTGATATAAATGCGGGCGCCGCCGAAATGCCGGGTCAGGTTTTCGGCAAACGTCAGGGGGGTGGGTCTGCAGGAATAGGTTGACATCAAATCCACATATTCCCGCCAGAAAAGCGGGTCTTTTTTTGCATTTTGAAACATCTCCACGAGCTGCTCGAAGGTGGCGACGAGAATTTCCGGCAGATAGGCACCGCCGAATCCATCGTAATGGCCCCTTTCAATCATCAGTCATCCCTCCAATGGTTTGAGAAAAAACAAATTGATCCGTCCGGCAGTAAAGCTCCGAATAGATCGCGTTTTCGGCCTGTGAAAAGTGGAGAAACCGCCTGACCAGCAAAATGGGCGTGGTCGGCGATACGGCCAGGATATCGGCCCTGCTGCCATCCACATGTCCGATTCTGAAGGTCTGCTTGCCGCTGACCGGCCGCATGAAATACCGTTCATCCGCGATTTGGGAAAGAGACCTGCCTTCCAGGTCAATGGCATCGATTCCCGCAAATAATTCTGAATGAAGATAGATATCCTCGATCAGGACAGGCGCAGCTTTGGCCCGGGTAACTCTGGAAAAGAAGAAGGCGCTGCTGCCGGAAAAAGGATTCTCCGGATCGGAGCCGACCGCCGTCAACCGAATTTTCTGCAGGATGTGTGTGGTCACCGATGCGCCTTTGCGGTGGAAAGCCGATGTCGTCCCGGCCAGAGAAAACAGGTCGATTTCTTTTTGCCGGGCCAAAACATAGGTGCCTGAACCGCGTTTTCGAACCAGGATGCGCTTTCGGATCAGAAGATCGATCGCTTGCCTGACCGTCGGCCGACCGATTCCATAGCTTGCAGACAGCGAAAGCTCGGAAGGGATCCGCGTATCCGGCAAAAATTCACCGGCGCGGATACCGGCAAGAAGAATATCCGCCAACTGGCGGTACAAAGGCATCGGGGATTGCGGGTTCAGCATCATGGGTTTCATCCGGACATTTTGGGAAAATGCATGAATCTTGTGTGCATTAAAGATTATATTGGTAAAGTTGTCAAGACATATTTATCGAAAGCTTACTGCAGATGCCATCCGTGAAGTTGACATCATTGAAAAAACTCAATATAAATGACACAGGCAACGGATATTATTGAATCAAGGGCAATGCTCACACGTTAAAGCGAGGTGCTGCAATGATCAACCGTGATAACAGGACGTTTATATGCAGTGTTGTTTATTACGATATCGCCGATTATTCGACAAAATCCGTAGCCGTGCAAATCAGGCTCAAAGAGCAGCTCATGCGGCTTACCGCCGATGCCGTCCAAAATGTGGCCGTCAATGACAGGATACTTCTTGAGACCGGCGATGGCGCGGCCATCTGTTTTCTGGGAGATCCGGAAGACGCCCTTTTTGTCGCCATGAACCTTCGCGACGCCCTATGGAATGCTGCCGATCAATTCAAGGAAGACCCCCTCCTGATGGTTAGATTCGGCATCAATCTTGGACCCGTGAAGATGGTAACGGATGTCGATAACAAAAAAAACATCATCGGAGACGGTGTCAATGTCGCCCAGCGCGTCATGATTTTTGCCGAGCCCGGACAAATTCTGGTTTCACGTTCCTACTACGAAGTCGTCTCCTGCCTGAACGAGGAATTCGCCAAACTGTTCCAATACCTTGGGATGCGGTCAGACAATCATGTCCGGAACCATGAAATTTATTCGATATTGCGCACTCCCGGTCAAGATAAATCCTTACCTCCGGACAATTCGCACAGACAAGGCAACGCGCAAATTCAGGTTCAAAATCTGCTTACCGTTATCGAAATGCGTGCATCCCCTGCGGGCGCCGCGCCTGCCCGGGAACTGAACACAACCAATGGTTTTTTGAGTTCTTTGTATCCTTCATTTCTGCTACCGTTCCAGTTGAAAAATAAAACTGTTGTTTATGGCCTTGCTGCGGCGCTTGTTGTTCTTGCGGTTATCCTGTCTTTGACCTTGAACCGGAATTCTGGACACACGCAAAGTCACACCGCCCAGACCGTCGTCTCACCGGCAGAATCAGTTCCGGAAAAGCCGCTTTCCGCTGAAAATGCGGAAATCAAGCAGACGGAACCGGTTCAGCCGCCCCCCCCAGCCCTTAGCGCAATCCTTCCGCCGGAAATCCCGGGCGAATCACCGCTGGATAGCGTGCAAACCACAGAACCCGCTGATAATGAAAAAAAAGCACCGCCGAAACCCGCCCCTGCCATTTCAACAGCAACTTTTCAGTTTGCCGTCACCCCCTGGGGAGAAATCTATGTGGATGGAAAACGCAAAGGAGCATCGCCTCCCTTAAGCAGCATCTCTGTTTCTCCGGGCAAACACAGAATTGAAATCAAGAATGCGACATTCCGGCCTTATTCTCACAGTCATGATATCAGGCCCAACGAAAAACTGAAAATCAGTCACAAATTCCAATAAAGGGAGAGGCGACCATGTCTATTTTTCGAGCTGTCGTTCTTAGCATGGCGATTGTTTTCATGCTTGCCGGATGTGCTTCCGTTCCGGAATCGAACACGCCGCAAGTCTCGGACCAACCGGAAGTGGCTGAGAAATCCGAAGTACCGGACATGCCCCGGGATTTGAATCCGGGCGGACCGGTTTTCTCGGACGGAATCATTTATTATGAAGAAGGCAAATATGCGCTTGCCGAGCGTAATCTGAAGAATGCCCTGTCCCTGGGCCTTTCCAATCCCGCTGATGCGGTTTCGGCGCATAAATATCTGGCTTTTCTTTATTGTGTTTCTTCCCGGAAGACGCTTTGCAGGGAGGAATTCAAAAAAGCCTTTGAACTTGACCCGGGTTTCACGTTGAGCCCTGCCGAAAAAGGCCATCCGATGTGGCGCAAAATCTATCTTCAGGTTAAAAAACAGATGGCTCCGGTTAAAAAAAAGCCATGATTATTGCATCCGAACCCATGATAAAAGGCCTATTCTTTTTTGAACCAGAACAGTGATCTGACCCAAAAGCCGATTCCGGAGCTCATCCGGGCAATCGCGGTTCCCGCAAGCATCGGTTTCTTTTTCAACACCATGTTTAATGTTGTGGATACCTATTACGGCGGGCGGCTGTCAACCGATGCCCTTGCAGCGTTATCCCTGTCATTTCCGGTGTTCTTCATGATCATTGCCCTGGGATCGGGAATCGCCACCGGAACTACCGCCCTTATCTCCAATGCCATCGGCAGGGGAGATCGGGAGAAAGCCGTTGAATACACCGGGCAGGCGATCTCCTTCACCTTGCTGATCGGCATCGCCATGACGATTGGCGGCACGGCGATCAGCCCTTTTCTTTTTAAAATTCTCGGCGCCAAAGACCGCTACCTTGCTCTTGCCCTGTCCTATATGAACGTCATTTTGCTGGGAGCAGTATTTTTTCTACTTATCTACACTTTCAATGCCATACTGAACGCCCGGGGAGACGCCAGAGCTTTTCGAAATTATTTGATCGCCGGGTTCTTCCTCAACGTTTTTCTGGACCCGTGGTTCATGTACGGCGGATTCGGCATGCCGAAACTGGGGCTTCCCGGCGTTGCATGGGCCACTGTTTTTATCCAGCTTCTCGGGACCCTCTATATGGGCTTTCGGACCGCCGTTTCGGAGCTGTTTTGCCGAGAATGCCTGAAGAAGCTTATCCCGAGAAAAGCGGTCTTTACCGAACTGGCCGCACAGGCGGTTCCGGCATCCCTCAACATGATGACCATCGCCATCGGTGTCTTTGTCATTACCTATTTCATCAGTGTCTTCGGAAAAGAAAGCGTGGCTGCATACGGCATCGCGACACGGATCGAACAGATTGCCCTGCTGCCTTCATTCGGTCTGACCACGGCGGCGCTTACGATTGTCGGACAGAATAACGGCGCAAAGAAATTCGACCGCGTCCGGGAGACCGTCAACAAATGCATCCAGTATGGTATCTCCATCATGGCCGCCGGAACCATCGGCGTTTTCAGCTTTGCAAAGCCGCTCATGGGACTCTTTGCAGCAGATCCGGCGGTCGTATCGATCGGCGCTGCCTATCTTAGAATCGCAGCATTCATCTTCGAGGCTTATATCATCTTATATGTATCCGTCTCCTGCCTCCAGGGAATCAAAAAACCCCTGTATGCAATATGGATCGGTCTGTACCGGCAAATCGCAGCTCCTTTGATAATTTTCTTCGGACTTGTGAATCTGACGGGCCTCGGTATCGTCTCGGTGTTCTGGGGCATATTTGCTATCACGTGGTCAGCGGCACTTTTTACGCTTTGGTATGCAAAACGAACGGTAACAGGTATTTCAGCCTGAATTTGATGCATTTGCTTTTCTTATGTTAGCTTGCGCGCGGCGATTCACCCGGATCTGCAGGCACTTGAGTTGAATCGCAAAATGGAGTATGGTGGTTGAAAAATGCGCTGAGCGCATCATTCAGCCGGTTGAATCCAACCTGGAGGTTGACGATGAACCAGTCCCTGCGCCGAATCCTGATCAAAAAATCCTTCATGATACCGCTGGCGGTTTTATGTCTTTACACCCTTGCCGGCTTTTTTCTCTTGCCGCGGGTTATCGGCTGGTATGCGCCCAGGTTCGTCAAAGAGCAGTTTCAATCGCGCCTCGATGTGGGCAAGGTTCGTATCAATCCTTTTCTGTTAACCTTCGAGGCGAACGATGTCAGCCTCGGCACGCCGGATGAACCACTTGCCGGGTTCAAACGGCTTTTCATCGATTTCGAGATCACCCGTCTGTTTAAAGCCGCCACCTTTCGGGAGATCCGCCTGGAACATCCGTCCGTTCACATAACTGTCCGACCTGACGGCGGCAACAATTTCGACATATTCATTCCAAAGCACCCTGCGGCCGAAACTTCCGATTCAAAACCGTCACGCATCCGGATCGATAGCGTTCTGCTCTCCGATGGAACGATCTTCATTCAGGACAAGCGTCAAAGCCAGCCGGCGCATGTCACGCTCCAGGAAATCGGTTTGAATGCGACCAACATCTCAACGCTGCCGGATCAAAGCGGGAACTATTCGATGTCCGCCCGGACACCCGATTCGGAGACCTTTCAGTGTCAGGGACAAATCGCCCTGATACCCTTTGTTTCCAGCGGCAAGCTTTCCGTGAGCGCGGTCCGGTTTGCAACCCTATGGCAGTTCATGAAAGACAGCCTCAATCTGGAATCCGTGTCGGGAAAGATGGATATCTCGACGGATTACCGTGCGGCAACCGGCGCAGCGCTGCCGGAACTGCGACTTGACGGCTTTCATTTCGGACTTCAAGATCTGGCGTTAAAGCTGCCCGAAGCTGACAAAGATTTTTTCGAATTAAAAAAGATGGATTTGGAACAGGTGCGCTTCAATCTGGCGGAAAAAAAGCTTCAGATCGGAAAGCTTTTGGTAGCGGGCGGTGCGGTGAATCTTCGCATTGATGAGGCAGGAGATATCAATTTTGCGCAAATGATCCGAAAAAATACACAAGAAAAGGCGGCTCAATCCAGTCCGGCCGAAACCACGGCGCCAAAGGCCGCCCCGCCTGCCCCGGATTCTCTTCCATGGACGGCGGAAGCGGACAGCATCGATATCAAGGACATTGCATTCGGCGCTGACAATTTCAGCCGCGTCGCACCCGTCAGGTACGAAATGTCCAGCATCGGGTTTCGTTTTGCGGCAAAAATCCTGGCCGGCACCCGGGAAACCAAAGTATCGCTGGATAACATCGCAAGCGAACTGAAAGATGCACGCATTCAATTTATCGCGGACACCCGCCCGATATTTCAGACCGACAGTCTGACAATCGACGGCGGCATGCTGGACATGGGTGCGCATTCATTAACGGTTTCGCGCATTGCGATGCACGGCGGCACCGTTGAAATCTTGCGTGATCCAAAGGGCCGGATCAACTTGCAGCAACTTTTTGAACAGCGGAAAAGTCCTTCTGAGATATCCGTGCCTGCAACCGTCAAAGAACTCCAGCCATCTTGGACGTTCCTTGTCAAATCCTTTGAAATCGATGGTCTCGGATCGAATCTTTCAGATCTCGGAATGGTTCCGGACAAGCCCATTGTCAACATCCAGTCGTTTTCCTGCCGACTCTCGGATGTGGATGGCAAATCTCCCATGGGCTTTGAAGCCGGTTTTTCCCTGAAACAGGGAGGCACGCTGGCTGTTCACGGCAGGGTGGACCCGGCGGCGCCATCGGTTGAAGCCAACCTGAACTTAAAAGCCCTGTCATTAACACCGTTTCAGCCCTACCTGAAGTCTGTTGCCGCAGTTACCCTGAAATCGGCTGAAGCTTCTCTTCATGGCGACCTTAAATACGGAATGAAATCGGCCGGCGCCAATTTGACTTATACCGGCAGCGCCAGTCTGGACAAGGTGCTGATCACCGAACCCAATGTGCAAAAAGCCCTTCTTGGTTGGGACGGTTTGGATATGCCGAAACTCAAACTGACACTTCAGCCCGACAAACTGGATATCGAGAAAATCCGGATTTCAAAGCCGACGGGCGAAGTGATCATTGCCCCGGATCACACCCTGAACCTGTCACGGATGTTAGTACCGCAGGCCGGACAGACAAAGCCCAAGGCCCGGCCCGAATCCGTTTCCAAAAAGGAAAAGGAGGCTTTTCCGGTTCGCATCGGAAAGGTGGAGATTGAAAAAGGGGATATGGTCTTTGCCGATTTAAGCCTGAAACCGCAATTCATGACGCGGATCAACGATCTTAAGGGCGAGGTCGGCGGGCTTGTCTCCGCCGGCGATTCGCCTTCCCAGGTCCGGTTGGACGGTCGCGTGGATCAGTACGGCATGGCTAAAATCAGCGGAAAGATCAATGTCTTTGACCCTGGGAAATCCACTGACCTGTCCCTGGTTTTCAAAAATGTTGAAATGACGAAACTGACCCCCTATTCCGGCAAATTCGCCGGTCGCCGCATCACCTCCGGAAAGCTCTCGACGGATCTGAAATACCGGATTCAAGACGGAAAACTGCTCGGCGACAACCAGATCATTGTGGACAATCTGACCCTGGGCGAACATGTTGACAGCCCGGACGCAGTCAACCTGCCGCTGGATCTGGCGATCGCACTTCTCAAGGATTCCAGCGGACGCATCGATATCGGGCTGCCGGTGAGCGGCGACCTGAACGATCCGCAATTCAGCTATGGGCAACTTATCTGGAAAGCCCTGGTTAATTTATTGACCAAAATTGTGACATCGCCGTTTCGCGCTCTGGGTTCCCTGTTTGGCGGGGGGAATGAACAGCAGCCTGTTGTTGAATTTGACCCGGGATCTTCGGTGCTTATGCCGCCTGAAAAAGAAAAACTCCAAAAAATTGCCGATGTGCTGAAAAACCGGCCGCAGCTCAAATTGAGCATTCAGGGCCATTACAACCCGGATACCGATGGCGCGGAAATTAAAGCGAAAAATCTGCGCATGGCGATTGCCGGTCTTTCAGTTCCCAAGGGCGGGGAAAAAGAGGATTCCGGAGCGCTTGATTTCACCGAACCGACTACCCGGCAGGCCCTGAATAAAATGTACATCGAAAAGGCCGGCGCGCCTGCGTTCGACGCATTGAAGCAGTCCATCGAAAAGGAAACCAAAAACAAGGCCGATATTCCCCGGACCCTATCCGAAGCCCTTTATAAAAAACTTTTGGACGGCGAGACAGTTCCTGCGGAGAAACTTACCATGCTAGCCGAAGACCGCGTCGGGGAAATCATCAAGGAACTTGAAACCGCCGGCGGCATCCCTTCGGAACGCCTGGCGATGAAAAGCCCGGAGCCGCAGAAATCCGGTACGCCCTCGGTCGATTTTTCCCTTGAGGCACTGGCAGCTTCTCAGTAACCGTGACGCATGTTGAAATGCTTCGATTCAATCTTTTGATTTCGTCTTCTCCGAAGACATGGTGTTCTTTAAAGGCAGTAATGATATGAATGCAAAATCGGATGAATCTCTTCAACCTTCGGCAACCATCGACTCCGACCACAGGAGCGTTTCGGCGTTTGCCAGGGATAAAGCCGGGGATGCCCGGGATGCCGGGCAAAAAGCGATCCGGTTGTATTATGCCGTGCGTGACGGCATCAGATATGATCCCTACACGATCGAATTAACCGTTGATGCGCTGAAGGCAAGCCATACCTTGAGCACCGGCAGGGCCTGGTGCGTCCCGAAGGCGATCCTTCTGGCAGCCTGTTGCAGGTCCCTGGGGATTCCGGCCAGACTGGGCTTTGCAGATGTCCGAAACCATCTTTCCACGGCACGCATGCGCGCTGCAATGAAAACAGACGTTTTTTACTGGCACGGCTATACCGCCATTTTTCTGGACGATGCCTGGATCAAGGCGACACCGGCCTTCAACATCGAACTTTGCGAGCGGTTCGGTATCCGGCCCCTTGATTTCGATGGCCGCAGCGATTCAATATATCATCCAATCGATTTGAACGGAAACCGGCACATGGAATATCTGCAATACCGCGGCGAATTCACGGATGTTCCCATCGATCAGATCATCGAGACATTCCGGCAAAAATATCTATCCACCTCGTCCTGGATTTCAGCCGATTTCGACCATGACGCAGAGCTTGAAACCGCCGATGCAATTAAACATTAATGAAATCGTAAAAACCCGATCATTGGACGGCTTCGTAAGAAGTTCGCAGGCAAGGCGTGCAAATCCTTAAGGAGTGCATACTTATTGGTACACCGCAACGACGAAGAATGCAGCCAAGCGCAGCATCCGGACTTATTACGATGCCGTCAGCATCTGGACAGTTAACCGCATAAAAGGAAAAACATGAATGAAAAATGACGCCTTCTCCATATTAAAACAGGCCATATTGCTGGAACGCCGTGGGAAGGCTTTCTACGCTCAGGTCGCCGGCAAATCCGAATCGTCGGCGGTTAAAG
Source organism: Desulfobacteraceae bacterium (assembly GCA_037442625.1). GTDB lineage: Bacteria > Desulfobacterota > Desulfobacteria > Desulfobacterales > Desulfatirhabdiaceae > RAAP-1. The sequence continues at coordinate 1,491 of JBBIPX010000085.1, read as the reverse complement.
AATTCTTCGAAATGATGGCGGCCGAAGAGGATCAGCACGAAAAAATCCTTTCTGAGCAGTACAGGGCTTTTCAGGATCGCGGCAGGTTCATCCCTTCGTCCTTTCCAGAAGATGATACAGCAAGCGCCGCTTCCCGGATACTTACCCCGGATCTCAGGGACAAGATCGCTGCCGCGGGCTTTGAGGCTGCCGCGATTTCAGCGGCCATGTCCATGGAAGAGCGCTCCATCCGGATTTATTCGGATCAGGCGAAGACGACCGATGACCCCCGGGAAAAGGCTGTTTATCAGTGGCTGGCAGGCTGGGAATCCCGGCATCTGGAGCTTTTGTCCAGACTGGACAGGGAACTGACCGAAGCTATCTGGAACGATAACAGCTTCTGGCCGTTCTGATTCCCGGAAGCGCTGCAGGACATCCGCGCTTCCGGTTCCATGTCGATCTTGACGGCACCCGATCAATAAGCGTCCTCATATGCCAGTTCTTCCTGCGTTGTTTTGGCTTTGAACAGGTTGTACGACCAGGCCTGATACATCAGAACAATCGGTATAAAGACCGCGACAACACCCAGCATGATGGTCAGGGTCAAGGGGCTTGAAGAGGCGTTGAAGGCCGTCAGGCCGAACGACGGATCGATGCTGGATGGAAATAGACTGGGAAAAAGCCCGATAACGCCGAAAAAGGTCGCGCCCACGATGGTTATGGCCGAAGCGATCCACGCCATGCCGTAGCGCTGGCTTTTAAGAAAGTATTTAACCCCGAGAAGGGCAAGAACGGTGATCAGGACAACAACAAACAGCGCCGGGCGCTCGATGTAATTATCATAAAGCCGGGTGGCGAATTTGCTGAAAACAAGAAACGCAACCGCGGCAGCCACAACAATCGGCCATAGCCGGCTTGCCGTTCGAATCGCACGCTCCTTTACGCTGTCACCGCTTCTGATTCCCAGCCACAGCGCCCCGTGCTGCAGAAAAAGAGTCAGAAACAAGATGCCGCCGCACAGACCGTAAGGGTTCAGCAGGGTAAAGAGATTTCCCTGATAAATGCCGTTTTGATCAATGGGAATCCCCTTGAAAATATTGGCGAAGGCAACCCCGAATAAAACCGCGGGGGCAGCGCTGCCGACAAAGCTGCAGCCATCCCAGAATCTTCGCCAGGCGGCGGATTCCACCTTGCCGCGGAACTCAAATGAAACCCCCCGCAGGATCAATGCGAACAAAATCAGCATCAACGCCGAGTACAGGGATGAAAACATGACGGCATAAACTTTCGGAAAGGCCGCAAAAGTGACCCCGCCTGCGGTGATCAGCCAGACCTCGTTGCCGTTCCAGGTCGGACCGATGGTGTTTATCATGATGCGCTTCTCTGCATCTGTTTTTCCGATAAACGGCAGCAGGGTTCCCACTCCAAAATCAAATCCTTCCGTCATAAAAAATATTGCCCATAACAGGCCCCAAAGAAAAAACCAGGTGGTTTGCAGTGTCATGATCGTCC
>JBBIPX010000084.1:0-15210 GCA_037442625.1 Desulfobacteraceae bacterium | reverse complement strand
GGTCACAATCGAAGCATGAAAATGTCATATCATTAACCATTTTAAATTATGAGACTATTATGCTATTTTCATATAAACATAGTTTCAACGGACACCTCTATCATCTGCTAAATAAAGATTAATGACGCTTGGAAGGTAACTGCAAAAACGACATGAATTTCATGGCGAAGTGGTACTATAAGGAAAAATCAACAGATGAAAAAAACATCGTTTTTCAAACAACTGATGCTTGACAAAAAGATACTTGTTCTGCCTGGTTGCCATGATGCCCTTTCAGCTAAGATAGTCGAAATGGCTGGGTTCAAGGCTGTTACCGTAGGCGGATATTCAGCTACGGCCGCCACACTCGGAAAACCCGATGTGTCTATTTTGACTTTGACGGAAAGCGTCAACCTTGCCCGCAACATCGTCCAATCTGTTGATTTGCCGCTTTTTGTTGACGGAGATACGGGACACGGGAACGTCACCAATGTACAACGAACTATCCGTGAATTTGAGAGTGCCGGTGTAGCTGGCCTTTTCATCGAAGACCAGGTCTTTCCCAAACGTTGTGGACACATGGAGGGGAAACAGGTCGTGTCTGCCCTGGAAATGGTGGCCAAGGTTAAAGCGGCTGTAGATGCCCGTATCGATGAAGATTTTGTCATTATGGCAAGGACAGATGCAATAGCTATTCACGGTGTTAATGCAGCTATCGAGCGGGCGAATCTATACAGGGAGGCTGGGGCGGATCTTATTTTTGTGGAGGCGCCCACCTCTGTGGAACAGATGAAACTAATCAACGAAAGCATTAATGCGCCGACACTGGCAATTCAGATAGAGGGTGGCAAAACACCGCTTATGACCATCGAAGAACTGGAAAAATTGGGGTTTAATATAGTAGCCTACCCGCTATCATCAATATACACAGTTGCCTGGGCTATGAAGAATCTGTATGAACATCTGATGAGAGATGGCAATACCCGAAACGTGATGGATCGCATGATCTGCTTTGATGATTTCAACACTTTGATTGGTTTGGATAGAATCAGAGATATCGAATCCCATTACTACCGTGAAATGATAGAATCTCTCAAGGAATAAGATCCATTAATAAAAATAAAACATCATGAAAACCATCGTTAAGGGGACAGAGGACGAGATCAAAATCATTGTCGTTGAAGGCCCTGTCTGAAAATCATTCTTTAACGAATAAGCCCATCTGGGCCCTCCTTGTTACCGGTAATCAGATAAACAGAGACATTCAGAAAGGCACCGAAATCGATCTGAATTTTGAAATGTCAGAATCTCTTGATCTCGCAGTCTCTGCCTACCTTAATTCGACCGGCCAAGAGTTTTCACGGTTTTTACGGTAAGAAGCGGGGCGTTTGTTCGGGAGTGATGGCTTCTGAAGTACGTCAGCTCGAATCGAAAAGTCTAAGTGAAATCGTCGAAGCAACCGGCAACGACTGGTTTGTCAGAAAAATGATATAAAAAGAAGGTAAAAGCAGCAAAAACAGGGTGATTAATCCAGTTCTTCCGAAAGCAAAATGGCTTCGGCCACGCTGCGCATGGATTTGCGGGTGGTCATGCTCCGCTTCTGAATCCAGCGATAGGCCTGCTCCCCGGTTTTGCCCCGGCGCTGCATGAGTATCTCCTTTGCCCGTTCAACAAGTTTTCGCGATTCCAGCTCTTCCTGAATCACCCGGGTTTTTACCATCAATTCGGTGTTTACGATGGCAACCGCCGCCTGATTGGCAACCGTCTGTATCAGATTGACCTCTGTTTCGGAAAATGCATGGGGCTCGGCGGTAAAACAGTTGAGAACGCCGATGACTTTTTCATTCTTTCCCTGGAGCGGCACGCTGACCATGGACACCAGTTTAAGGCGTCTGGCCATGTCCTTTTCCTTGAAGCGGGGCTCCTCGAGGACATTTGAAATGATCAGCGGCTTTTTATGCGTGGCCACATAACCCACGATCCCTTCATTCATGCTCAGGGACCTGTCCTTGAGATAATCCGGATCAATGGCCTGGGTGGCTGTCAGCCGGATTTTCATGGGGTCGGTGCCTTCATCGATCAGCCAGAGCGAACAGATTTCCACGCCGGTAACCTTGGCGGTTACCATGACGATCAGTTTCAGAATGTCCTCCTGATAAAGATCCGAAGTGATGGCCCGGCTGATATCCATGATTCCCTTGATGTATTTGTCATAGGTCTGGGGCGCCAGTTTTTCCATAATCTGTTGCTATCCGGTCCAGAATGGGGTATCTTTATTGCTCAAAATCACCTTATCACAATGACGTTCAGAAAATCCAGGAGATGTATTGCCGTTTTTGAAGAATTCCTCCGGACGCAGAATTAAAGCAGGAATTTCCAATATCCGATCATCTACAAAGAAATCCCCTGATCTGTCAATATCCAGCAAGGCAATTATTTCATATTTTCCCGTTTTCATCTGCAAAGGAACGGGTCCCAAAGGGTTACACGATGCAGAGCATGTATAGGGATGAAATCAACCGGCGCAGAACTTTCGGCATTATCAGCCATCCCGATGCCGGAAAAACCACGTTGACTGAAAAACTCCTTTTGTTCGGCGGCGCCATCCAACTGGCCGGCGCCGTCAAGGCCAGAAAGGCCGCCAGGCATGCCACCAGCGACTGGATGTCTGTTGAAAAGGAGCGGGGAATTTCCGTGACCACGTCGGTCATGAAATTCAATTACCGGGATTTTGAAATCAACCTGCTGGATACGCCCGGACACCAGGATTTTTCCGAAGACACCTACAGGGTGCTAACGGCTGTCGACAGCGCCCTCATGGTCATCGACAGCGCCAAGGGGGTTGAGCCCCAGACGGAAAAACTGATGGCTGTCTGCCGCATGCGAAATACCCCCATCATTACATTCATCAACAAGATGGACCGTGAAGGCATGGCCCCCCTGGACATTCTGGAGGATATCGAAAACCGGCTTCAAATCGAATGCACGCCGCTTTCCTGGCCCGTCGGCTCCGGTAAGCGGTTCAAAGGCGTTTATAATCTGTACCGCAAATCACTTCACCTGTTTACTCCGGGCAGGGAAATCCGCCAGCAGGACGGAATCGTCATTGAAGACATTCTGGCCCCCCGGCTGGATACGCTGCTGGGAGACCAGGCAAGGGAATTGCGCGATGATATCGATCTGCTGATTGGCGCAGCCAGCCCCTTTGAACCGGCCGAATATCTCAAGGGAAACCAGAGTCCTGTTTTTTTCGGCAGCGCCGTCAATAATTTCGGCGTGCAGGAACTGCTGGAGTCCTTTGTCGAAATGGCGCCCGGTCCCCGGCCCAGGCAGACCACAACGCGGGAAGTGCATCCGGAAGAAGCCGATTTTTCCGGCTTTGTGTTTAAAATCCAGGCCAACATGGATCCGGCGCACCGGGACCGGATTGCTTTTTTAAGAATCTGCTCCGGTAAATTCACCCGGGGGATGAAGGTGATTCATCACCGGATCGGAAAAGAACTGACCCTGTCCAATGCCACCATCTTCATGGCACAGGACAGGGCCCACATCGAAGAGGCCTATCCCGGGGACATCATCGGCATACACAATCATGGCACCATCAAGGTCGGCGATACGTTTACGATCAAGGAACCGCTGAAATTCACCGGCATTCCCAATTTCGCGCCCGAGCATTTCCGGCGGGTGCGCCTGAAAAACCCCCTCAAAACCAAGCAGCTCACCAAAGGGCTTTATCAATTGGCCGAAGAAGGCGCGGTTCAGGTCTTTCGGCCGAAACTGGACAACTCCTATATTCTGGGGGCTGTCGGTATCCTTCAGTTTGATGTGACCATGGCCAGGCTAAAGGATGAATACGGGGTCGATGCCGTGTATGAATCCGTGGAATACGCCACCGCCCGCTGGATATACTGTCCGGATAAAAACCGGCTGGCTGTTTTTGAAAGGGAAAATCCGGCCCGGCTTGCCACCGACGCTGAAGGGCATCTGGCATATCTTGCCAGAAGCGAATGGAGTCTGGGATACGAGATGGAGCAGTGGCCGGATGTTGAATTTCTAAAGACCCGCGAGCATGGCCAGTGATTTCCGGCGCCTTGCCTGCGGCATTTTTACAAAGTCGTCTGAATTTTGACTTTTTGCGAAGCCATCAATTTTAAGCCGTCAGATAAAACGCTTCGATGAATTGTTGTAGATATCCCGCGTACCGGTCGACCGAGACTTCTCTTCTGGCGTGCTTGCTGCGCTTGAGATACCAGTCCTGAAGCATGGCCTTGATGACGCCCGCCCCCAACTGCGGGTCATGCGGGAAAAAAACGCCTTCCTGCTGCCCCTGTTCCAGGACATCTCGGATCATCGTTTCGGTTACCAGTTCACTGGCCACGGCTTTTTGCTTTTCCGTCCGGGAAAGGTTTTTTGCCTCCATATAGGAAAAATAAAACCATGGCTGCATGGCTTCGCTCAGGTAGAGATGGGTGCGGGTGGCCGTGCGCAATTTCGAGACAGGATCGTTTTCTTTTGAGATGCGTTCCTCCAGGATGCGTACAAAAAAACTGCTGTGCTGCTCCTGAAGGGTTTCCAGAAGCGCTTCCTTGCTGGTGAAATAGGTATAGAGAGAACCCATGCTCATGCCGGTTTCACGGCTCAGGTCCCGCATGGTCATGGCCTGAAAGCCTTTTTTGTTGGCGATCTTGAGCGTAGCCCCGTAAATGATGTCCAGATTCTTTACGGCCGTGGCTTCTTTTTTTATGAGGATGGTTTTTCGATTTTCGAGATAGGTTTTCCGGCTGATATCCTGCCTGGAAAGGTCGTATTTTTTTTGAAACTCCGCAAACGTCATTTGCCGTCTCCCAACTGGATAATCGGATTAAGAAGGGCCGGATGAGGTCATTGCCATTTTTTTTTATCGATAGGTCAATAAAGAAGGATCCTGATTCATGGCCAGATGGGCGATATCGTTAAACCCCGCCAGAAAAAGCCCGCGCGAATTGTAATAAAACCGGCTGACAGAGGCGTTCATGACCTGCCAGGATATTTCCATGGTCTTGATGTCTGTAAGGCCAAGCGCCATCTGCAGGGCAATCGAAATCGGCCCGCCGGAAGTGAACACAGCGATGTGCCGGCCGGAACCCTGACTGGTGGTAAGCGCCATGATGCCTTCCAGAACGCGGCCGGCAAAATCTTTCCAGCGAATACTCCCCGGAGCGTCATGGTTTCCGGAAATCCAGCGCATCATGACCTGCTCGAACAAGTGCTGGAATTTTCGCTTGTCCGTCCGCGCCAGAGTGATTTCCTCGGGCAGCAGCGCCTTTTCCTGAATCATCTTCTCCGTTTGATGCTTCCAAACCGTAAACGCATCATATTCATCAAAAGCCGCCCGCATCTCCGGTGCCGGAAAATCAAGGCCTGCGGCCGTGAAGCCCGCCATCACTTCTCTTGCGGTGTGCTGCTGGCGCTCCATTTTGCCGCAGTAAGCTTCATGAAATTCAAACCGGATGCCGGCCAGATACTCTCCAAGAATCCGCGATTGCCGTATTCCCGCAGGCGACAGCCGGTCATAATTCTTTTTCCCGAAAGATGCCTGGCCGTGACGGATGAAATAAAGAATTCCCATGATCTTCAAATACTCATATGAAGAAACGATGTCAATAAAAAATGAACCATTGTTCGTTTTATTATTGACTGAAATTCATTAATCCCGTCGTGGCGGTGAATCAGGGCGCAGTGGTCGGATATTATACGCACTGGAAACACTGGGTTCGCATAGACTGGAAAAGACGGCGGCATTGATATTCATAAAAACAAGGTGGAAAGAATCCTGTTCTGCCGGCCGATTTCCGCCCGTGAGTTCAAATAGTGGTAAAATTTGAATGGAAAAATATCTGAGAAACGGTAGGAAATATTTTCGGCAGATATAACGACAGGATGGTAAACATCATGGAATGGCGTTTAATGCCATTCCATGTGAATGTGAGACTGAAGATGCTCTGTCAAAGCAGCGAATCGCCAAAGGTAGGTGCTGTCAGAAAACGATAATCAGGATTCTTGACCCAGCTTGTTGATGTCCATGATGTTTTTATCCGCTGACTTAGAAGATTCGTTGCTTGCTGCGGTAAGCGGTCTGATCAACATTACCATGACGATGGATACAGCGCACAAGCCCGCGGCAACCATGTAAGCGACATGATAGGACTTGGTAAGGTCAACAATACGACCGGCCATGACGGGCCCGATGACACCGGCAACACCCCAAGCAGTGAATACAATTCCGTAGTTGACGCCTCCATTTTTCATTCCGTAGAAATCAAATGTGAGGGCCGGAAAAATGGAGAGCAGGGAACCGTAACCGATTCCGGTCAAAGCTATCCCGATTGTCATCAGCGTGCTGCTGGTATAACCGCTGAATAGCAACATGTTAATTCCCTGGAGTGCAAACATGGCGATCAAGGCTTTGGTGCGTCCCAGCTTATCCGAAAGAAAACCGCCGATAATCCTCCCGCCTGCGTTGAATATCGCCAGAATCGCCACAAAAACAAAAGCCCATCCGATGTTGACCTGCACCTTGGCGATAATCGCCATGTGGGCGATGATCATCAAACCGGCCAGAGAACCGCAGGCATACATCAGCCAGATCAGCCAGAATTGGTAGGTTGCGATCATTTCTCCCGGCGAATACTCCCGCTTGGGTTTAGTCGATGATCCCGGGTCCTGAGCCGGCATTCCCTGCGGTATATATCCTGCCGGTGGGCTCGATAAAAATTGAGACAGAATCATAATGATGGTAAGAAAGATGATGCCTTCTATCAAGAATGCTTTTTTCACCCCGAAATTATTGATGAAATACTGCGTCATCGGGGCCACATATACCGAAGCCAGGCCGACGCCTCCGACAACCAGTCCGCTGATAAGACCTCTTTTCTTTGGCGGAAACCACTTGACTGCAGCCGGCGTGGTAGCCCCATACCCCAGGCCGATGCCCGATCCGGTAATAACGCCAAAAGCCAGAGCAAACATGACCAATGAATCTGAAAAACCGGCAATGATCAATCCTCCCCCGGCAAGCACGCCTCCAATGGATGTACATACCCGCGGACCAAAGCGGTCTTGCATTTTCCCGCCCGGAATCGCCAATAAGGCCAGCATCCCGAGAGCAATGGTAAACGGGATCGAAGCTTCTGTTTTGGTAAAGCCAAGGTCTTTGACCAGGGCGGCTGCAAAAACGCTCCAGCTATAAAGCATTCCACACATCAGATTTATCCCGACTGCGCACCATGTTACGATCCAGCCTCTGTTTTGATTATTCATTCCTTCGCCTCCATAGTATTTGGTTTGATTCTTGAAACCGTTCGGATCAGATTTTGCGATCATGCCCTTCCCAGTATTTATCCCGTAAGATCCGTTTCAAAATCTTGCCGGTTGGACTTTTGGGCAAGGCATCATTAAATTCCACGGTACTGGGTTTTTTATAGCTGGCCAACTGCTCCTTGCAGAAGGAAATCAGTTCATCGGCGGTGGCGCTCGTTCCTTCTTTCAACACCACGATCGCCTTTACGGACTCTCCCCAGTGGGTGTCGGGCACACCGATAACGGTTGTTTCCAGCACTGACGGATGGCTGTAAAGCACTTCCTCCACCTCGCGGGGGTAAATGTTTTTGCCGCCGCTGATGATCATGTCGTTTTTACGATCCACGATATAAACAAAGCCGTCTTTGTCCTGTCGTGCAAAATCGCCGGTATGAAGCCAGCCGCCTTTCAGGAGGCGACCGGTTTCCTCCGGAAGCTCCCAATAGCCGATGGTCATGGCCTCACCGCGAACGACCAGTTCACCCACCGCGCCCGGGGGAACCTCATGATCCGCCTCGTCAACTATCCGGACCTCGAAATCCAGGGCGGATCGTCCACACGAACCAAGGCGCTGCTGGCCGGCCTCACTATTTAGCAGATGGTCTTCGGGACGCAGCACGGTGGTCATGGGACCGGTCTCGGTCTGCCCAAAAAACTGCATGAACCCGCAATTGAAGCGTTTCAATGCCTGTTTAAGCAGATTTACCGGCATGGGCGATGCGGCATAGAGAATCAGGCGCAGGGCGCTCAAATCGTATTGTTCAATAGATTTTTCCTGAATCAGGGTGTTGATGATGGTGGGCACGAACTGGCAAATGGTGATGCGATGCCGGGACAGCAGCTCCAGCACTTGGCGGGCGTCAAAGCTTCCCTCGCGGCGGATCACGATGGTGTTGCCCAGCAGAAAGTGACAGAAACGGTCTTCCAGGGTCACATGGTAAAAGGGAAACAGAAGCAGGACCCGGTCATCCGGGTGCAGGCTCATCTCGATGGCGCCTGCCAGAGCGTTGAGGTAATTGTGGCGATGGGTGCGCATGACACCCTTGGGCTTGCCGGTGGTGCCGGAAGTCAAAAAGATGCTCATAATGTCCTCATCTCTTACCGCAACCTCCGGTTCCGCATCGTTTTTGCCCTGCGTCAACTCCTCATAGCATTTGTGATTCGGCGAGATTGCCGGGCCAATGCAGATGGCGCTCTCCAATGAGCCGATCCGCCCCATCAGTTTGTCCGCCATGCCGGCAAATTCCGCCTCGAAAAATATGAAACGGGGCCGGATATATTCAAAGTCCCGGTACAATTCCTGTTCGCGCAACAGATTGTTGAATGGCACCATCACAGCCCCGACCTTGCAGAGGGCATGGTAGATTTCATAGTACTCGATGCTGTTATGAGTCAGAACAGCCACTCTGTCCCCATATTGGAGAGACATATCCAACATTGCATGCGCCAACCGATTGACCCGGTGATTCAGCTCTTTATATGTGAGGGATTTCTCCCCCATGATCAATGCAATCTTGTCCGGCATCCGACCGGCGGTCATTCGTAACACATCTTTCATGGACATGCCGTCACCTCCTGACGTTAATAAAAATTGTTTTTTCGAGTTTGGCAATTTTGATGGCTTCGCAAAAAGTCCGGATACTTCGTTGCACGTCATCCTTCGTCATTGCGGCGTACCATAAGTACGCATCATTCCTCAGGATTCGTGCGCCTCGTCTGCGAACTTTTTACTTTGCCATCACAATTTTGACTTTTTGCGAGTTCATCAATTTTTGATGATTACAAAATCCGACTTCCAATTATTTTCTCCGGTGTAATAGGTAGGTCCATGCATCGGTATCCGGTTGCATGATATACGGCATCGGCAATGGCGGGGGCGGTGGGGATGGCAAGGCCCTCGCCGGCTTCCTTGGCGCCCATCGGGCCTTCCGGCTCATAGGTGTGGATATGGGCTACCTCGCTGGGCGGCACGTCCATGGTATTGGGCATTTTGTAATCCAGAAAATTGGTGTTCAGGGTTTTCCCGCCTTCCATCACGAACTGCTCGGACAGGGCATACCCCAGCCCCATCTGAATCGAGCCTTCAAGCTGCCCTTCAACCGCCATCTGATTGATCACCGTGCCGCAGTCATGAGCGGTCCAGAATTTCTTGACCTGAACGATTCCGGTTTCCGGGTCCACTTCCACTTCAGATACCTGGGCGCCAAAGCTGAAGGCCGGTGTCACCATCCCTTTGTCACGGGGCGTGTAATAGCCGCGCTCGACAACCGGTTCCCCGCGGCCGGCCTTTTGCGTCATGGCCACCGCCTCGCCGAATGAAACCCCTTTTTCCGGCTTGCCCTTTGAAAAAATCCGGCCGTTCTTGCAGGCCAACTCGTGGATGACATTCAGATTCAGCCGCGCCGACACACTGCCGAACAACCGTGCCTTGATTTTTCGGGCCGCATCTACAACCGCATTTCCGTTCATGACGGTCAGTCTGCTTCCCCAGGCTCCCAGGTCCGCCTGCGGGGTCATGGCCGTATCTGCTGATGTGATGCGGATGTCTGCCATCCTGAGCCCCAGCTCTTCTGCAAGGATCTGTTTCAATACCGTATCGCACCCTTGCCCGATGTCCGCCGCCATAGTCAGCAGATGCGCGGTGCCATCGTCAAAGACCTTGACCTCGGCGGCTGAAAACGGATATTGGGTGTTGAACCAGTTGAACACCCCGCCGGATATAAAGCTGTAGCATCAGATGCCGATGCCGCAGCCTTTTTTCAGCGTCTTTCGTTTTTCTTTCCAGCCGCTCATCTTTGCCACTTTTTCCAGCGCTTCAATAAAACCGCAGCTCGATATGGTGGCCACATCCGGGATTGTATCTCCGGTTACCTGCGCGTTTTTGATTCTCAGCTCGATCGGGTCGATGCCCAGCGCTTCGGCCGCCATATTCATCTGCGATTCGGTGGCAAACAGCGATTGCGGGGCACCGAAGCCGCGCATGGCGCTGGCGGGCGGTTTATTGGTATAGACATGCTCTCCCAGAAAGCGGTAATTCGGATACCGGTAAAGCATGGCGCCAAATGTGCCGCATAAAAATGTAGCCGTGGGACCCATTGCATTGTATGCGCCCCCGTCCAGATAAATCCGCAGATCTTTTCCGGTCAGGGTTCCGTCTTTTTTAAACCCCACCTTGGAATAAAGCTTCATGGGATGGCGCCGCCTGCCTGCCAGAAACTCCTCCTCCCGGGTCAGGGTGAATTTTACGGGCCGGCCGGTTTTCTTGGCCATGAAGGCCGCGCAAAACTCCCATGTCCTAAGTTCCATTTTGCCGCCGAACCCGCCGCCAACATAAGGCTTGATCACCCGGATGTCATTTTCCCGCATGTTTAGTGTCGAGGCCAGCAGGCATTGAATGATGTAAGGCACCTGGGTGGAAGTCCACAGGGTGATCCTGCCGTCCAAATCGCATTGCGCCACTGCCGCGCAGGGCTCGAGATACGCGGGGCTCACCGCATGAACCGTGAACGTATCCTCCCGGACATAGTCCGATTCCGCAAAGGCCTGTTCAATATTCCCGTACTGAATTTTACGGTTGACGCTGATATTGCTCGGGCAGTAGTCATGGATGATCGGCGCCCCTTCCCGAAGCGATCCATCGACGTCAAAAACTGCCGGAAGCGCTTCATAATCCACCCGGATCAGCCCCAGCGCTTCCTCGGCAATATCCAGATCCACGGCTGCCACAGCAGCCACTTCATCCCCGATGAAACGTACCTTGTCAATGGCCAGCGGATATTCGTCCTGGGTATCGGGGAACAGACGCCAGTTGCCGTACTTGATTTTGGGCGTGTCCTCTCCGGTAATGATGCATTTGACCCCCGCAAGCGAAGCTGCCTTGCTCGTATCGATACGTGTGATGCGCGCATGGGCAAACGGGCTTCTGAGTATCCTGCCGTGCAGCATTCCCGGCAGCTTGATATCATCCGTGTATATCGCGGATCCTGTTGCCTTGGCGCGCCCGTCGTTTCTTGGAACATTTTTTCCGACAATACTGAATTCTTCCATGGCTTATCCTTTTTACCTTTACAATCGTTCCAGTGCACTTTCATGGGCTTGCTTCAGGACACGGCGGGTCAAAACCGCCACCATTTTTGACCGGTAATCCGCGCTGGCCCGGACATCGGTGATCGGCCTTGTTTCCCATGACGCCTCGGCTCCGGCTTTATCCATGGCATCCACCGTCAATTCTTTCCCGCGAATGATTTCTTCGGCTTTTCTGGCGCGTATCGGCGTTGGACCGCAGGCGCTGATAAAAAGCCGGAGGTTTTCACACACCCGTCCCTTCAGGGTCAGCATGATTCCGGCCCCCACAGCCGTACAATCGAGTTTGCCCCGCGCGGAAAGACTGATATAAGCCGTTCCCGAATGCGGCGCCAGAGTCGGGACATGAATGGACGTAACGATCTCAAAGGGTTCCAGGGCCGTAACCCCCGGGCCTTTGAAGAATTGTTCCAGCGGCAGGGTGCGCACACCAGCCGGTCCATGGATACGAACATCGGCCCCCATGGCCAGAAGGGCGGGTGCATTGTCCGCCGAAGGCGAGGCATTGCACAGATTGCCGATTACCGTTCCCATATTGCGCACCTGGGCGTTGGCGGTTCCCCGCGCTGCCTGTGCAACTGTCGGATAATGCTTGAGAACATCCGGATGATTGGCCACATCGGCCAAAAGGGCTGCGGCGCCAATGATCAGGCCTCTTTTTTCGTCAAAGGCAATGGTATCCAATCCCGCGATACGTTTAACGGAGATGATGGCCTTGGGTTTTAAACCGGCATGACGCATTTTAATCAGCAAGTCTGTTCCGCCTGCCATCACCCGCGCGCCCGGACCCTTGGACTGCAGCAGTGCGATGGCTTCTTCTACCGTGGCGGGTGCATGATAGTCAAAATGGGAAAGTCTCATGACGGTTTCCTTTCTGAAGCCTCTTTCATCTTTTGACCGGCAACGGCGACAGCCTCGACTATCTTTGTATATCCCGTACACCGGCAAAGATTTCCGGATAACGCCTCCCGGATCTCGGTATCCGTGGGCGATGGATTGTGATTTAAAAGATGCAGTGCCGATATCTCCATGCCCGAGGTGCAAAATCCGCACTGGATCGCGCCTTTTTCGATAAACGCTTCCTGGATGGGATGCAGGGTCTCGCCGGAAGGCGCCATGCCTTCGACGGTCACGATTTGTTTCCCTTCCATCTCTATGGCCAGGCTCAAACAGGAACTGACGGCCCGGCCATCGACCAGTACCGTACAGGCGCCGCAATCCCCGGATCCGCAGCCGATTTTAACCCCTGTCAAATTGATGTCCTCCCGAAGCACCTCGTTCAGGGTTTGCCATGGATTAACAGCAACTGTATAAGGCTCTCCATTGACGTTCAGTTCGATGACTTGTTTCATCTTTCGTACTCCCGAATTTCGAATAAGTATCAACCCATCCCATTAAAATCGACCCAGTATTTTTTTTGCGACAATAACTTTTTCGACTTCTTTACTGCCTTCAAAAATTTCCAGAACCTTGGCGTTTCTCCAGTAGTGGGCCACGCCGTATTCTTCCAGAATGCCGTATCCGCCATGGAGTTGAATCGCCTCGTCGGCAACCTGAACCGCAATCTCCGCACAGTACCACTTCGCCATCGAGCTGAGGCCGGGGTCCGGAGTGCCTGAATCCAATTTGGAAGCCGCTCGATAACACAGCGATCTGGCAGCTTCCGTTTTGGTGGCCATCTCTGCAATTTTTCCCTGCACCAACTGGAACTGCGCCAGTGGTTTTCCGAATTGTTGTCGTTTTCGAACATGGCTGACGGCCTTATCCAGGGCGCCTTGGGCTGTTCCGACACCCAGTGCTGCGACCTGAACACGGGACCGGTTAAAAAACTCCATGATGTTGTAAAAGCCCTGACCTTCCTTGCCCAGGAGATTCTCCCCGGGAACCCGGACATTTTTTAAAACAACATCCCCGGTGTTCGACGCCCTTAAAGAGAGTTTGCCATGATATGCCGTGGCATGATATCCGGGCCGATCGGTCTCGACAATGATGGTACTGAACCGCTGATGGACTTTGGGATGCTCCGGATTGGTGACGCACAGCACCACCAGAAAATCGGCCAAATTGCAATTGGTGATAAATATTTTGCCGCCGTTAATGACCCATTCATCGTTATCCAAAACGGCGGTTGTGCTGACAGACGACACATCACTGCCGGCATCGGGTTCCGTGATCGCCATGCCCATCCGGATCTTTCCGTTACAGATCGGGGGCAGGTACTTGCTTTTTTGCGCTTCGGAACCAACCATCTGAATGAGCTGCGTTCCGAAAAATGTGGATTCAATGGCATGGGCAATTCCCAGATCCACCCGGGCAAACTCCTCGACGATCAGGCACTGATCAAGGTATCCCATTCCCATTCCCTCGTATTTTTCCTCTATGAAGACCCCTAAAAATCCCAGCTCAGCCGCCTTCTTCCAAAGACGATCGTCGAATGCTTCCTTCTTGTCCAACTCGCGGGCAATTTCCCTGAACTCCCCTTCGGAAAATTCCCTTGCGGCTTTCTGAATGTTCACCTGATCCTGGGTCAATGAAAAATACATGGCACAACCCTTTCAATGGTAAAAGTTGCTAAACTTTCCCGACAATTAGTACAGATATTAATAGTTAATGCATTGACAATAAATATTTTAAATGTATAATCTTGTCAAGAAAATACTTCAATCACCTTCTGATTCCGGTTCAGATTGATTAATATATTGCTATTATAGATAGTTAAATATATTTTTCAGAATCTGGTCGCATCTTTCAGGGATACATTCCCTCGGGATGCGTTTTATAAGCCATAATATTCGGAAAAGGTAATGCAAATATGACTGACAGCGGGTATAAGAGTGATATGAGTATCGATGAGCGGGTAATGATGGCAATCGTTCGCGTTGCCGAACGGTTTAAAAAAGAATCTTCAATTTATTTAAAGTGTTACGATATTACATTCCCGCAGTACAATGTTCTCAGGGTTTTGGATGCATCCAAAAACGGGCAGAATACGATGAAGAATGTCAACCGGATCATGCTGATTTCAAGCGCGAACATGACCGGTATCACCAAGCGACTGGAAAAAGTCGGATTCATTAACAGGCGGAATGCTCCGGAAGATGACCGCTTAAAATATCTGGAAATTACGCCAAAAGGAAAACAGGTGCTGAAGTGTATTTTTGATAGAAAAGAACAAATTATAAAAAAATATTTACTGAAATATTCCGATGAAAAAAAATCCGAGATGCTGTCATTGTTGCGGGAAATTCTTAATCTTAAACTATAGGCTCAACGTAACCAGTTATTATGATAAGATTTAAATGATGGAATAGCTTTCAGGCCTTTTGGGTATGACCCGAAAGCTTTTAAAAGCCGGAAAATTATATTTCCCAGTCTGTCGCTTTGCCGGATTTGAACTTGGCTGGCATCTTGAAGTTGCCGGCATTCACCGCCATTTTCACCAACCTTTGCGTTTCGTCCCATCCTTTTTCGTTCATTAAGGCAAACGGCCCTTTGGGCCAGGCCAGAGACGTGCAGACTCCCAGTTCCAGGTCTTTGACCGACACCACGCCCTTTTCGATCAGGTGGCTGGCGATGCAGAAAATGGAGCCCAGCAAAAGGTCACCCACGGCGCTGCGGTCGGCCGGATCTTCCAGAATGGGGCCGTCGTTCAGGTCCCACACCTTTCCGCTCTCAAAATACGTCTTTAACTGCGGAGGAACCGGCGGAAAACCGACATCCGAATCCGCCAGGTATTCGACCATGGAAACACCGGCATGGTAGGCAGTGCCCAGACCCGACCCGTTTTGCACCCACATGATGCCGTATTTG
>JBBIPX010000083.1:0-15497 GCA_037442625.1 Desulfobacteraceae bacterium | reverse complement strand
TGGCGGAGAGAGAGGGATTCGAACCCTCGGTAGAGGTTTCCCCCTACACACGCTTAGCAGGCGCGCGCCTTCAGCCTACTCGGCCATCTCTCCGTTGGGTAATTCGCTGCAATCGATTCGATAAGGGAACACCGCCCTCCGGCTGGTCTGGCGGAGGGAGTAGGATTCGAACCCACGGAGCTGTTACACTCAACGGTTTTCAAGACCGCCGCTTTAAACCACTCAGCCATCCCTCCGGTATCGAATCGGTATTTTCTATCATTTCACCGCTTCAGGGTCAATGATTTTATTTCTCGCGCGCGTCAAACACCAGCCGATCCTTGTCAACCCTTGCCGCAATCCGGCAGCCGTCCGGAATTTCGCCTTTCAGGATCGCCATGGACAGCGGATTTTCCAGATATCTCTGAATCGCCCGCTTCAGGGGCCTTGCGCCATAGATGGGATCATATCCCTTTCCCACAATCAGGTCGATGGCGCCATCCGAAATGCTCAAGTCAATGCGGCGCTCCGCCAGCCGCTGTTCCAGGCGGCGCGTCTGGAGCATCACGATGCTGCGGATCTCACCGGATGTCAGGTTCCGGAAAATGATGGTTTCATCGATCCGGTTTAAAAACTCGGGCTTGAAAGCGGCCCGAAGGGCTTCCGTGATCCTGCGCTCCATTTCATCCCGCCGGGATTCGCCCAGCTCCGGAATCCACTGGCTGCCGACATTGGATGTCATGATGATCAGGGTGTTTTTAAAATCAACGGTCCTGCCCTGTCCGTCCGTCATTCTGCCGTCATCCAGAATCTGAAGAAGCACGTTGAACACATCCGGGTGCGCTTTTTCAATTTCATCAAAGAGCACCACGGAATAGGGCCTGCGGCGCACCGCTTCGGTCAGGTAACCGCCCTCGTCGTATCCCACATAGCCGGGGGGGGCGCCGATCAGCCGGGAAACCGAGTGCTTTTCCATGTATTCGGACATGTCGATTCGCACCATGGCCTGATCGCTGTCGAAAATGAATTCGGCCAGGGCCTTGGCCAGCTCGGTTTTGCCAACGCCGGTAGGTCCCATGAAGATAAAGGAGCCGATCGGCCGGTTGGGGTCCTGAAGTCCGGACCGGGCCCGGCGAACGGCATTAGACACCGCCGCGATGGCCTCTTTTTGTCCGATCACCCGAAGGCCGAGCCGATCCTCCATGTGCACCAGCTTTTCCCGCTCGCCTTCCAGCATTCTGCTGACGGGAATTCCGGTCCAGCGGGAGACGACCTCTGCGATGTCTTCATCATCCACTTCTTCTTTCAGCATCTTGCTGTGCTCCTGGAGTCGGGCCAGGTTTTCATTGGCCGCGCCGAGCCGCCGCGAAAGTTCGACGGCTTTCCCGTAGCGGATTTCCGCAACCCGCGCCAGATTCCCCTCCCGCTGGGCCTGCTGCTCCTCGATGCCCAGCAGTTCCTGCGCTTCCTTTATTTTGCGGATGGCCTGAATGAGGTCTTTTTCATTCAGCCAGTGGGCTTTCATGGTCTGGATCTCTTCCTTCATCTGGCCCAGATCTTTTTCCAGCTTGGCCAGACGCTCCCTGGAAACAGCATCCGTTTCTTTTTTCAAGGCTTCCCGTTCGATTTCAAGCTGGGTGATCTTTCGCTGGATTTCATCGATTTCCGTGGGCATGCTGTCGATTTCAATGCGCAGCTTGGATGCGCATTCATCCATGAGATCGATGGCCTTGTCCGGCAGAAACCGGTCGGATATATACCGGTGAGACAGCGATGCCGCCGATACGATGGCCGAATCCTTGATCCTTACCCCGTGGTGAACTTCGTATTTTTCCTTGAGACCCCGAAGAATGGCGATGGTGTCTTCAACGGACGGCTCCTTGACCAGAACCGGCTGAAACCGCCTTTCAAGAGCCGCATCCTTTTCAATGTGCTTGCGGTATTCATTCAGGGTGGTTGCGCCCACACACCGCAGGGTCCCCCGGGCAAGGGCGGGTTTGAGCATGTTGGAGGCATCCATGGACCCTTCGGCGGCCCCGGCCCCGACCAGGGTATGCAGTTCATCGATAAAGAGGATGACCTCGCCCTCGGCGGCCTCGACTTCCTTCAGCACCGCCTTCAGACGGTCCTCGAATTCCCCGCGGTATTTGGCGCCTGCGATCAGCGCGCCCATGTCCAGAGACACGAGCCTGCGGTTTTTGAGGGTTTCGGACACATCGCCGGCAACGATTCTCTGGGCAAGGCCCTCGATGATGGCGGTTTTTCCAACACCCGGCTCTCCGATCAGGACCGGATTGTTCTTGGTGCGCCGGGACAGCACCTGAACCACGCGGCGGATTTCATCGTCCCTGCCGATGACCGGGTCCAGTTTTCCGAGCCGGGCCAGATCCGTCAGATTCCGGCTGAATTTTTCAAGGGCCTGGTATTTTTCCTCGGGATTGGGATCGGTAATCCGCTGATTCCCCCGGATGTCCATCAGAACCTTTAAAATGGCTTCATGGGTAATGCCGTTTCTGACCAGAATCCTTGCCGCTTCCCCGGTCTTTTCATCGGATACGGCCAGCAGGATATGCTCGATGCTGACATACTGGTCCTTCATCTTGTCGGCTTCGGCAAATGCGGCGTCCAGAAGCGTTTTTGTCCGCTGGGAGATATACACTTCCGCAGCTCCGGTGATTCTGGGGAACCGGTTCATGGCAAGGATCAGCTCCTGACCGACGCTTGCAGGGGACACCCCCAGTTTTCGCAGAATGGATGCGGTGATTCCCTCGGACTCCGACAGCATGGCGCTCAAAAGGTGCTCCGGTTCAATCTGCTGATTGTTCTGCCGGCTTGCAAGCGATTGGGCGTTTTGAATGAGTTCCTGGGATTTCACCGTAAATTTATCAAACCGCATTTTTTCTCCTCCTTATCAAGCAGTCAATGCTATCATTTAAATTTATCGTTTCAATAATAAGCACTTGCGATTTGATGTCAATTTGCATGAAGGTGGGAATAACTGGCTTGGCTTTCACAAAAAACCGTGTTGACGAAATTATTTTCCGAAAGTACCAACGCCTTCTTTCCAGATTGCGATCAGAGGCGACGGAGACATCCGCCATCAGCGATTCTCATTTCGCACAATGTCGGCGGCTTTCCCGCGGATCGCACCCGAAGCTCCAGATTAATAAAACTCCAGAACACGTATACGCTTCCGCGCCCCGATCTCTTGTACGGTTCCGTTTTCAATCTGGCCGATGGTCGTGCGGCTCATCCCCGGTGCGCGCGCCACTTCAGCCTGGAAAACATGGCGCTTCTTATGCGCTTCCCGTATCTGTTCACCAATGGCGAAAAGTTAAACTTTACAGGTCACTAAAGCGACCCGAACAGATACCAGTCCGGCACCGCCCAGACATTTTTTCTGATCTCGGTAATTTCATCTCCGGGATATACAACCAGACCCACATGTGCAGTTTGCGGATGCCCCGCGATGAAAGTCTCGACACTCCTGCCATCGGCGCTGGATACCCGTTCAGAAGTTTTGGCCTCTATGGGGATGACCCCCTCCGCTCCGGCCACGAGGAAATCGACCTCCATGCCGGCAGCCGTCCGATAGAAGAAAAGTTCCGGCTTGTCCGGTTGGAGCTGTTTCCACTTCAACAGCTCGGCGAAAACCCAGCTTTCATAGCCAGCACCCCGGCTAATGGAAAGTTCTCCCAGGATGGCCCGGCTCAGGCCCACATCGGAGAAAAAAAGTTTCGGGCTCTTGACAAACCGCTTGGCGACATTCTCGTGCCACGGGGGAAGCAGGAGGCACTGGAACGACATGGTGAGAAGCTCCAGGTAACGTTTGACCGTGTTGACCGCCACCCCCAGATCCCGTGCCACTTCGCTGACAACAAAAAGGTTTGCAGTGCGTGCGCAGAGAAGTTTCTGCGCCAAGGCGAAGATGTCGATGTTTGCCACCTGTCCCACATCGGCAATATCCCGCTCCAGGTAGGTTTTGCGATAGTCCTTAAGCCAGTTCAGGCGCTCCGTGGCCCCTTGCCGCTGCCACACGGGCGGATAGCCGCCCCACTTCTGGTGCTCGTCCCGCACGCCCCTGAGTTCGCGCACCCGTTGCGGAGAAGCCAGTTGCGGCCGCCCAACATCTTGTAAGGAAACGGAGAAAGTTCGCCATATCCTGGAGAGAAGCGGCTGTTCGTCGCCTCCGGTCAGTTCATGCAGGGAGAAGGGGTGCATATGGCAGAGAGCCACCCTCCCGGCCAGGGTCTCGCGAATACTCTTCATCATGAGAAGTTGGGACGAACCTGTCAGCACAAATCGCTTCCCCGCATCGACCGGTTTCTTCCGCTCACGGTCTATCACCAGCTTCAAGGGATCAAACAGAGCGGGTATCTTTTGCACTTCGTCGAGTATGACCAGCGGCGTTGAGATCGACTCCAGAATCGCGACTGCCGACCTTTGGAAACGGAGCCGTTCATCCGGATCGTCAAAAGAGATGTAGGTAAAGGGGGTGTTAAGTAAATCCGGCAATTGAGTTTCGCAGAGGGTCGTCTTGCCGGTCTGACGCGCACCCGTAAGTACGACAACCTGGTCGTAGCTCAGGCGTGTGACGATGACGTCGAGAATGGAGCGTTTGATGGAATCCATGGACAACAAATATCATTGACATTGCAAAATTGCAAGGTTATTTGGCAATGTCAATGATTCAAGAACAGAAACAGATGATCGACCTGATGCACCGCATTCACACAGCTCTCCATTTACTCCATAAACCACCTGACAAAATCCTTATCGCAATCCTGCAACCTTCTGCAGGATGTATATCGCCTCGGGAAGACCGATTTTGCCGTCATCCGTAGTGTTTGCCGCGGCACATGAGGGTTCTGATGAAGTCACCCCTGTCATAATTTTCAGGACTGAGATGGCATCTGAAAGATCAACGATTCCATTCCCATTGACATTCTAACGGCACATTATATCGCAATCGAATCTTTGATACGTCCCCACCCGGTGCAACATGATAGCTGCTTTCGGTTATGCTGTCCTTTGTTGATTCATACGTCAGACTGATGTCATTCCACAGGTTCTGATAACGCACCGTGCTCAGGGCAGGCGCCTTGGCCATATTACCCGAAGCAATCGCAGTCGGAGCGGACGTCGGCATTACCCCCGGTGTTCCGAGAAACTCGATGCTCAACGCATGGTCCATTCCGGCAAGGTATGCCTTGTTCGGCTGAAAGCCCAAAACATGCCCGCCTGCCATGAACTGAAGCATGTTTCCACCGGCTCCGGACCCGCTCAACGGAACAACCTCATTGGCTGAGGCGACCATGCGGTCTGCCGGGTTCAAGCCGGAATCGATCAAAGCGACAGGGCTTGGTGCAACGACGTGTACCGGGTAGTATGGCGTCGGAGCGGAATCCGACAACGGCACGGCCCAAGCAACCGCAGCAAAAAACAGTAAAGCAAAGCATCCCAAAATCCCCGTCAGCTTTTTTCTTTTCACGGCAGCGTCCTTTGTTATCTGTTGATTTATGTCCACCCGATCGCCACGACATTCACTGTAACCTGATCAACAATCTTTTGAACGGACAGCTTATCCAGCACGGTCTGATCATCAACCGGAACAAACAGCGCCAGCGTGACCGAATTCAGGCCCAGACTTCTGGAATAAGCGGCGGCCTGAAGTTGCGCGTTACGGGTCTCTGTGGCGTCAATAAAGCTTTTGACCTCGATATTGCCGCTTTTTCCATCGCAGTTCAAATGGATATCCACCTTGCCGTTCCCGGTAGGAAATTCAGGGCTGACCACACATCGCCTGCCGACCGCCTCTTTCAGCCAGGCATACAGATGAAAATGCCCCACCGCATCGGTGTAATGCAAATCCGTTCTCCGGGGCTGATCTTTGAAGGGATTCAATCCCTTGGCTTTCATCCGGGTTAAATAGGCTTTATAGCGGGTCAGGAGCGCCGGAAGGTTCAAGTCGCCTTCAAACACATCCGTCAGTTCATCCAGAATCTCCAGAGCCAGAATAGGCAGGCGCTCCCCGATAAGATCAGCGGTTAATGCATTGTACAGCCGTTTTTGGATGAACGGACAGGAAAAGCGGCATACTTCCACTATTTCCTGACCTGACCCGTGACCGGATTCCTGAACCGTTTCCGGAATAATGACGCCATTCAAATAGAGGTATGAGCACCAGTCTGCATCCATGGAGAATCTAACATCTGAACGGGTAAAGAGTTCGAGCACATGATGGGTATAGCCGGAGCGCACTTTTTTAACCAGATTCAGAACCGTATTGTTCCATTCGGTAAAGAGTGCTCTTCGATAAACCGTTTTCCACACATCCAGACTGATCGGAATCGTTTTGCCCGGATTAAATTTCTCGGTGAGCAGTTCCCCGAACCAGCCTACAAGACCGGGTTGACCATTGGTGACATCAAATACCTTCTGAACCACGTCCCGGTCAACTGCTTGACCGGATTCGCTCTGATACTGTTCGAAAAGGCTGCCGACCTCATCCGGTGTGAAATTCGGCACATGCAGGCTCCGCTGAATGTTAAACGGCGAACCCTTCAGGCTGTCGACGCCAAGCACGGCTTTTACACCGATCAGGGCCAGGCCATGAAGCAGATAATTTTCCTGCTCCAGATACATATCGGCGTGGAGGGCATCCGTTTTTCTTTGAGTTATCGGCGGGTGTTTGATAGCATGCGCGTGCAGTGAAACGGCAAAGCTTGCAGCAACCGGTTTTCATTCTGCCGGTTTTCATCCGGCCGGTGTTCATCCTGATTGTGTCATTATACCAACGGCGCACCATGTCAAAATCGCTTTATCATAAAGTCGGCATCGCTTCCCTGATTCTCATGGCTTCGGTGTTTTTAAGCCGGGTGATCGGCCTTTTCCGGGAAATGGCCATTGCCTATGCCGGCGGCGCAAGGGGAGATGTGGATGCCTATCAGATTGCATTCGTGATTCCGGAAATCCTTAATTCCATTGTCGCCAGCGGCTTTTTATCGGTCACCTTCATTCCGATTTTCTCCAGGTATCTGGCGCAAAACCGCGAAGCAGAAGGCTGGAATGTATTTTCGCTTGTCTTAAACAGCTTCGGGAGCCTGCTGATCGTGTTTATCGGCATTTCCATGTTTTTTGCTCCGGAGATGATGAGATGGATCGCGCCCGGCATCAGGGACCCGATCCTGCTTGCCAAAGCCATCCGGATGACCCGGATCATTTTACCTGCCCAGTTTTTCTTTTTTGCCGGCGGCATGTTCACGGCCGTCCAGTTTGCCAAGGAAGCGTTTGCCCTGCCGGCCCTTGCTCCGCTGGTTTACAATATCGGCATAATTGCAGGAGGCGTGCTTCTTGGTCCTGTCTTGAAAATGGAGGGGTTTTCCTGGGGGGTTCTGGCCGGCTCTTTTCTCGGCAATTTTGCCATCCAGTACCAGGGCGCCCGGAAAGTCGGCATGAAATATTCGCCGGCTGTCGGCTTTACCCATCCGGATTTTATCGCCTATATCCGCTTGACCCTCCCGCTGATGGTGGGCCTGACCATGACATTTTCAACGGAATTTTTTCTGAAGTTTTTCGGGTCCTACCTGCCTGAAGGCAGCATTGCCTGCCTGAATTACGGTCTGCGGATCATGCTGATTCTGGTCGGCCTTCTGGGACAGGCGGTCGGAATCGCATCCTTCCCCTATCTTGCCAGGCTGGCCGCGGAAAAACAGATTCAGGAGATGAACCGCCTGATGAACCGAACCCTGAAATACCTGTCGCTGATCCTGCCTTTTTCGATGCTGCTGGTGGTTCTCAGGCACGAAGTGGTGACCATCCTGTTTGAAAGGGGGCGCTTTGATGCGGCAGCCTCAGCACAAACCGCCGGGATTCTGGTGTATCTGATGATCGGGGCCTTTGCCTTTGCCGCACAGACGATTGTGGTCAGGGGGTATTATGCCATGCAGAACACCCTTTTTCCGGCCATCTACAGCACGATCGGCGTTCTTGTCAGCGTGCCGTTCTACATTCTGGGCATGAAGCTGATGGGCGCAGCGGGTGTGGCGCTGGCAATCTCCATCTCGGCCATATTACAGGTCATCCTTCTTTATACGATCTGGAATCGCAGGAGCCTGAACGCCGAAAGCCGGGAAGTATACCGCGGATACGCCAAAATGCTGCTTCTTAGCATCCCCGCGGGGCTGATTCTGGAAGGGCTTCGCATGGAGATGACCCGATGGATCGGCATCAGCGGGCTTTCCGGCAACCTGCTGATCGTATCCGGAATCGGGCTGGTTTTCATCGTGTTGCTCTTTGCCGCCGGGCGTCTGTTCAAGATCCGGGAAATTACGGAAACCCTCGGCCACATCTTTCAAAAAGCAATTTGACAGAACGAAGATTTTTCCATTATCATCAGCCATGGAAATAATATTCATATCCGCTAATCCGTTACGCCGCGATTCCGATGCCCGGTAAATTTGAAAAACGGTTGACCCTTGCGGCGTGGTTGCTCGTGCCGCTCCTGTTCGGCCTTCTGTCCATCATGCTGGGACAGGATGCCAACTGGGATCTTCGCAATTACCACTTCTACAATCCCTATTCATTCATATACAACCGGATGGATTTTGATGCCCTGCCCAGCCAGGTCGCCAATTTCTACAATCCGCTGCTTTATGTTCCCTTTTACTATGCCGTTACCCTGCTTTCTCCCAGATGGGTGGGTTTTTTACTGGGCTGGATTCAGGGATTCAATTTTCCCCTGCTGCTGGCAATCACCAGGCAGTTGATTCCCGCCGCCCGAAACGGCGAAAATTCCCTTTGGAAGCAGGGCGCAATCTGTTTTTGCGTCTCGCTGACCGGCATGCTGGGCGCCGCCGATATTTCCGAGCTGGGCACCATGTTCAGCGACAACCTTCTCAGCATCCTGATCCTGTCCTCCCTGTTAATCATTTTATCTTCGATGCGGCATTTGTTGGACTCCGGCCGGCGAATGCATCTTGCCATCGTGATCGGGGCCGGCTTTCCGGCAGGAGCCGCCATCGGGTTCAAGCAGCCGGCAGCCATCTATGCCATCGGGCTGTGCGCGGCATTCTTTGTCCTGAAGGCGCCTTTCATGCGCCGGTTCTTTCTGTCGTTTTGTTATGGCATCGGCGTGCTTTCCGGTATCGCCGCAACCGGCGGATACTGGCTTTATGAAATGTGGACAAGATTCAGGAATCCGCTTTTCCCCTATTTCAACCTGTTTTTCAAGTCCCCGATGGCAACGATCGGAGACTACCGGGATACGCAGTATCTCCCGGACAACATCGGCGAGGCCCTGATCTCCCCGTTTTTTTTCGGGTTTGCGCCCTATGAATTTTCCGAAGTGGGATACCGGGATCTGCGAATCCCCATTCTTTACGTGCTGCTGGTGACCCTGCTGGTTAAAATATTTATCGATCGCGTTTCTCTTCGGCCGGCGCAGCAGGCAACCGGGAAAGATCCGGTTTTAAAGGCCTCCGGCGGCCGGTATGTGCTGGCATTCGGCATCCTCTCTTATCTGACCTGGCTGAAGATGTTCGCCATATTCCGCTATGTTCTGGTCATTGAACTGCTGGCCCCCTTGGGAATCTGGCTGATTCTGGACCGGATGATCCGCTCGCGCACCGCAAGGAACTGGGCTGCTGCAGCAAGTTTTCTGTTGATTCTGGTCGCCCTGAACCCGGCCGACTGGGGCCGGGTATCCTGGGGGAAGGATTATTTCGGCGCAAAACTGCCCGTCATCGAAAAACCACAAGATACCCTTGTCATCATGGCCGGAACAGACCCCAACTCCTATCTGGTTCCCCTGTTTCCAAAAGCCGTCCGCTTTGTTCGCATTCAAAGCTATTTCACCGGGCCCTCCAGTCACCCCAACGGCTACGATCGCCGGATGGCGACAATCATTTCCGGCCACACCGGCCCGATGTATGTTCTTTACCGGTCTTATGAAAACGTCGGCGTCATCGCATCCCTGGATGCCTATGGCCTGAACCTGGAACGCGATTCCTGCCGGGCCATCAAACCGCACATCGAATCCAATGTGGCTTATCCGCTTTATTTTTGCGCGGTGTCCAAGAGGCATGACAATGAATGATATCCAGATTGCAGGGCCGAGTTTTGAACCCGCGCCTGTTTCAGACTGCCGGGTGGCGGTTCTGATCCCTTGTTTCAATGAGGAAAAGGCTATTGGAAAGGTGGTCGGGGATTTTAAAAATGTATTTCCAACTGCCGGGATTTACGTCTACAACAACCGGTCCACGGATCGGACCATTGAAATCGCGGCAGCGGCCGGAGCCATTGTCCGGGACGAAGCCCATCCCGGAAAAGGCAATGTCCTCCGGCGCATGTTTGCGGACGTCGAGGCGGACATTTATGTCCTTGTGGACGGGGATGATACCTACCATGCGCCGAGTGCGCCCGAAATGGTCCGGAAACTTGTCGATGAGCATCTGGACATGGTGGTCGGCACCCGGCTCAGCAATTATTCGGCCGATGCGTTCCGCCTCGGGCACCGTTTCGGCAATGATCTTCTGACCGGATTTCTCGGCATGCTGTTCGGCAGAAACTGTACGGACATTCTTTCCGGCTACCGGGTTTTTTCCAGAAGATTCGTCAAATCCTTTCCGGCGGTTTCCAAAGGGTTTGAAACCGAATCGGAGCTTACCATTCATGCCCTTGAACTGCGGATGCCCATCGGAGAGATGACCACCCCGTACAAAACCCGGCCGCTGGACTCTGTCAGCAAACTGAGGACCTACCGGGACGGTCTGCGCATCCTGATCATGATTCTTGTCATGTTCAAGGAAGAACGGCCCCTGGCGTTTTTTTCACTTGTATTCGGATTTCTGTCCGTGTTATCGCTGGTGCTGGCGTATCCGATTCTGATTACATATTTGCAGACCGGTCTTGTGCCCCGTTTCCCGACTGCCATTCTTTCAACCGGAATCATGACGCTGGCCTTTCTCAGTCTGACCTGCGGATTTATTCTGGACTCGGTAACGCGCGGCAGGCGGGAGCTGAAACGATTGACGTATCTGTCCATTCCGGCAACAGGGAAAAAAGACGAATAAACGGGGAAATGATCTAAAACACTTTGTCCGAGGCTTTGCGGATGCGGTCTTCACGTTGACGGGCTTCTTCTTTTTCGATATTCAAAAGCTCTTCAAGGCTGTTTACATAATAGATCATGATGTGATATTCAGGGTTTCCGTACCGGTCGCTTCTGATGGAAACCAGCAGCAGATCGTTGTTTTTTCGCCAGAAACCGGCTTTCAGGGACGATTTCAGCCCCTGAATCTCTTCCGGTGGGCCGTATTTATGGTGCAGCGCATCGATGACGTTGTCGCCGTCATGCGACACGACGATACTGAAGTACAGGGGCCGCTGGGAGTAACCTGAAAATACCGTTTCAACGGATGTGAAGGGGACGCCCGCTTTTTGGGCATACCGGTACATCACCTTTATGGTATTGTGCTCGATACGCTCCCTGGGCGGATAATTCAACTGAAGGTTCAGCGCGTAAAGTTCGGGGAAATAGGCCTGCATGAACTCCGGGCTGTTGGCGGTCAAATCGATCTGACTGCGATAGGCAATGGCATCGGAGCCCAGGCGGCCGCTTAAGTCGCCTCTGACGGCGCTGCTGAATCGGGTGTTGGAGCCGATGTCAAAAAAAGTGAAACTTTCAGGCAGTTCTTTGGCAATCAATTTTTTTATTTCAGACGGCACCGGGCGCTGATTCCAGAGATACACCCCGCCCGATGCGGCCAGAACGAGAATGGCCGCAGCCCCGGCAATCCATTTATTGCGTTTTGAAATCGTCATGATGATCCAAACTCCGTGAAGCACTTTTTTTCGGATACCCGTTTCCGGCACCTGTTTTTATTCTCATATAACACGTCGGCATGAAAATCAAAAAAGATAATTTGATTTCATTATCCTGTTGATATATGAACCTGTAACCATGTTAAGCTCTTCGTGGCACAACCTCAAACAAAAAAAAGGAAAAAAAGATGAAAAAAGATGAATTGATTCAGCAGATGGCAGAAGGGGCAGGCATTACCAAGGTCCAGGCGGCAAAAGCATTGAATTCGGTTGTTGACGGCATTTCCGGAGCGCTCAAGGGAAAAGACGGCAAAATCACCCTGATCGGTTTCGGCACATTCCTGAAAGTACACCGCAAAGCCCGGCAGGGCGTCAATCCCGCCACCGGCGCCAAAATCCAGATCAAGGCCACCGACGTGGTCCGGTTCAAAGCCGGGAAATCCCTTAAAGACTCCGTAGCATAAGTGAACCGCCTTGTTGTCGCCAGAGGGCAGTCAGCGCGTGCGCATGCATCGGCTGCCTGCCCTGACCGCGTGGAGCAGGGCATCCTCCCGGGAGGAAAGCATGTTTTTTGAAAAACCCGGCGCTTCCAACACGGATCAGGCCCTTGCCGCCGCCTTCCAGAGAGGCAGGCAACTGGGTCTTGATGAGGTGGTCGTCAGTTCGACATCGGGGAAAACCGCTTACAAGGCACTGGATGTTTTTTCCGGCTTTCGCCTGACCGTTGTGACCTATCACTGCGGATTCCGGGAACCCTTTAAAACCGTCTTGCCGGATAATGTTAAACGCGATCTTGAAAAAAAAGGCGCCGCGGTGGTTTCAGCCACCCATGCCCTCTCCGGCGTGGAACGCTCCATATCCAAAAAATATCAGGGACTGTATCCCGCCCTTCTGATTGCAGACACTTTGCGGCTATTCGGCCAGGGGACCAAGGTGGCCGTTGAAATTTCCATCATGGCGGCCGATGCGGGCGCCCTTTCCGGAAATGACATTGTCGCCATCGGCGGCACCGCAAGGGGAGTCGATACGGCGCTGATCATCCGCCCGGCCAACCAGTCGGACATTTTTACCGATTTATGCATCCGTGAAATCATCTGCAAACCCAGGACGCGGGGATGAAAGGGAACCGGTGAAGATTATCGATTTGCGAAGCGATACGGTGACGCTTCCCACCCCGGCCATGCGGTCGGCAATGGCAGCGGCGGATGTCGGCGATGACGTTTACGGGGAAGACCCAACGGTCAATCGGCTTCAGGTAATGGCTGCGGAACTGCTTCAAAAAGAGGCGACCTTGTTTGTCTCCAGCGGCACGCAGGGAAATCTTCTGGGGCTTTTAAGCCACTGTGGGCGCGGAGATGAATACATCGTTGGGCAGCAGGCCCACACCTACCGGTATGAGGCCGGCGGCGGCGCGGTCCTCGGGAGCATCCAGCCCCAGCCCATCGACTTTCTGCCCGATGGCACCCTGGATCTGGACCGGGTGAAGCTGCTCATCAAACCCGATGATTTCCATTTTGCAAAAACCCGGCTTCTCTGCCTGGAGAATACCCAGGCCGGCAAGGTACTGCCCATGGACTACCTGGCAAAGGCTTTTGACTTTGCCGGTTCCCACCATCTCGGGCTTCATCTGGACGGGGCCAGGATTTTCAATGCAGCCGTCAAGCTGAAGGTTCCGGCCTGCGAGATTGCGCGCCATGCCGATACGGTCTCGGTCTGCCTGTCCAAGGGGCTCGGGGCGCCCGTCGGATCCTTGCTCTGCGGCCCCGCGCACCTCATCCAAAAGGCGCTTCGCTGGCGGAAAATGCTGGGCGGCGGCATGCGGCAGGCGGGCATTCTGGCGGCGGCGGGGATTGTGGCGCTCACAAACCATGTAGGACGCCTTGCGGAAGATCATGAGCATGCCCGGCTTCTTGCCGCAAAGCTTGCCGAGATTGCCGAAATCCGGATCGACATGGACGCTGTTCAGACCAATATGGTG
Source organism: Desulfobacteraceae bacterium (assembly GCA_037442625.1). Lineage (GTDB taxonomy): Bacteria > Desulfobacterota > Desulfobacteria > Desulfobacterales > Desulfatirhabdiaceae > RAAP-1. The sequence continues at coordinate 1,717 of JBBIPX010000083.1, read as the reverse complement.
TTCATGGAAGCGCCTGAACCGTCCGGCGCCTTGCTGACGGCTTTTTTGAAAGAACGCGGCATTCTGGTCGGCGGCAGAGGCAATTTTCGCCTGGTGACCCACCTGGATATCACCAGAGCCGATATTCTAAAAGTGATTGGTGCCGTCAAGGAATTTTTTGTTCAAAATCCTTCGTGATTTTTTATCGCCCGTCAGTACCGATTTCATCCCGGATTTCCTGTTTTGAAACCGTTGTAGATTGTTTCCGTGAAAAAAAACCAAAAGACAATTTTCGCCTGCCAGTCCTGCGGATACCAGACACCGAAATGGATGGGCAAATGCCCGGAATGCGGCGCATGGGAAAGCTTTGTCGAAGAAGGGGAATCCTTTGTGGAGGCCGGCTCCCGCTTTTCTTCATCGCGCTCCAAGCCCATTCCCATCGATCAGGTGGTGTGCGACACCGAAGAGCGGCTGCCAAGCGGCATCGGGGAATTTGACAGGGTGCTGGGCGGCGGCCTGGTAAAAGGATCGCTTGTTCTGATCGGCGGAGATCCGGGCATCGGCAAATCGACGCTGATGCTTCAGGCCCTTCACTGCTTTGCGGTTCAGGGCCATCGCGTGCTGTATGTATCCGGCGAAGAATCGGTCCGGCAGCTCAGCATGCGCAGCAAACGGCTTTCCACCCTGTCATCCAATTTTCTCGTGGTATCCGAGATCGACATCGACATCATTCTATCGATGCTGGAATCCGTCAAACCCGATGTCCTGGTGATCGACTCCATCCAGACCATGTTCAACAGCGACATTTCCGCGGCTCCCGGAAGCGTCGGCCAGGTGCGAGAAGCCACGCTCCGGCTGATGCTGGCAGCCAAGAAAACCGGCATTCCCATGTTTCTGGTCGGTCATGTCACCAAGGAAGGGGCCATTGCCGGCCCCAGGCTTCTGGAGCACATGGTGGACACCGTGCTGTATTTTGAAGGGGACAGGAATCATCTGTTCCGGATTCTCCGGGCGGTCAAGAACCGGTTCGGCTCCACCAATGAAATCGGCGTGTTTGAAATGCGGGACAAAGGCCTTGAAGAAGTGACCAATCCTTCGGCCATTTTTCTGGCCGAGCGTCCCGACCATGCGCCGGGATCCGTTGTTACCGCCAGCATGGAAGGCACCCGGCCCATCCTGATCGAGATTCAGGCCCTTGCCAGCAGCACCAACTGGGGAACCCCCCGAAGAACCCTGCTCGGGCTGGATTCCAACCGCGTGGCGCTGCTGATGGCCGTCATTGAGAGAAAGTTGGGGATTCACCTGATGGGCCATGATCTCTTCATGAATGTCGCCGGCGGCGTCCGGACGGATGAGCCGGCGGTGGATCTGGGGATTGTCTGCGCCGTGGCATCCAGTTTTCTGGACAAACCCATTGACGACAGCACTGTGGTTGTGGGAGAAGTCGGCCTGACCGGCGAGGTCCGTGCCGTCGGTCAGGTGGATGCGCGGATCTCGGAATCCTGCAAACTGGGATTTACCCGATGCCTGATTCCCGCCAGCAACCTGAAACGGGCGTCTGCGGTCCAGGGAATCGAACTTATCGGCCTCCAGTCGCTGAAAGAAGCCATGGAGATTCTTTTTTAATGCAGAGCCCCCGGTCAAAGAAAAACCCCTGGGAAGATCATTACACCCAGAAGGCCAGAAAAGATCATTTTCCGGCCCGTTCCGTTTTCAAACTTCAGGAAATTCAGCAAAA
>JBBIPX010000082.1:0-15523 GCA_037442625.1 Desulfobacteraceae bacterium | reverse complement strand
ATTTGCAGACGGTAATATCCCTTTTTCAAGAACATGGGCATGGGCCTTTCGCCTGCCAAGTGCATGGGCTTCTTGCAATTTATCTTTTTACAGGTTTTGTAACAACCTGGTTATCGATTTACGGGTATTTTTTTCCGAAAGGAGATTTGCGGGTGTTATCGATCGTATCAGCATCAAGGATTGCGGAAAAACAGGTTGAAATGCTCATCATTCCGGTTTGTGAAGATGCGGATATCCATTCAGCCGCACTCATGCCGGAGACAATGCATCGCGCCAGAAATCTAAAAGAATTCAAGGGCGCCGACAGTGAGGACGTAGTGTTTTTCGCTCCATCCGGTGTTCGCGCCGCCCAGGTCATGATCATCGGACTTGGGAAAAAGGATAAGATCGATGGAGAAACCTTTAGAAAGGCCTGTGGAAGGGCCGTAAAAAAATGTATCCAAAAAGAAGTCTCCGAAGCCATTTTTTTAGCTTCCTTTTCCAATGCCATTGGCGCAGACTCCGGCGCCGTTCTTGAAGCCATGATGGAAGGGGCTTTTCTGGGAAATTATCAGTTCGACCAGTTCAAAAAACCCAAGCACCCGTCACTGCTCAAGATCGGGTTTGCCGTTGCAGAAGATCTTGCCACCCAAGCAGGTTTGTCAGCGAAAAAAGTCGAAATTGTCTGCAACGGAACCCTGCTGGCCCGGGAATGGGTGAGCACCCCATCCAATTTGAAACGGCCGGAACAATTTGCCAGGTCATTGGTCCGTTTGGCGCAAAAGGAAAACCTGAAAACCGAAGTGATGGATCATCCGGCATTGAAGAAAAATAAATTCGGCGCGCTTCTGGCTGTTGCCGCCGGCAGCGACGCCAATGCCAGAATGGTTGTTCTGGAACATGATCCCGGCAATAACGATCGAACCATCGCGCTGGTGGGAAAGGGCGTTACCTTTGACTCCGGAGGGATTAACCTGAAGCCCCAGGGTTCCCTTGAGGACATGAAGATGGATATGGCCGGCGCGGCCGCAGTCGCCGCCGCCATGATCACCGCGGCAAGGCTCAATCTGCCGGTCCGCCTCATCGGCGTTCTGCCGCTGGTGGAGAACATGCCTTCGGGCTCCGCAACCCGCCCCGGGGATATTGTCAAAAGCTTTTCAGGCAAAACCGTCGAAATTAACAATACAGACGCGGAAGGCAGGCTGATCCTTGCGGATTCTTTGTCCTATGTCATTCAAACCTACAAGCCGGATGCCGTCGTTGATCTGGCCACCTTGACGGGGGCATGCGTGGTGGCCTTGGGCGAAAAAATTGCAGGGGTTTTCTCGTCGGATGACAGGATGGCCGAAACCCTCGTTGAATCCGGCTGGAAAACTTTTGAGCGCTGCTGGAAAATGCCGCTTCCGGAAGACTATAAAGAACTTTTAAAGAGCGAGTTTGCGGACATTTGCAACATTACCGGCTCAAAATGGGGAGGTGCCATCACCGCGGCGCTTTTCCTTTCGGAGTTTACAGAAAATACGAAATGGATGCATATCGATATTGCCGGCCCTGCCTATACAAAGAAGGAGACCGCTTATTGCGGCATCGGCGGCACGGGATTCGGGGTCAGGCTGCTCTGCGATTGGATCGAGAAAACGGCCGGTTTATCTTTCTGATGCGTTATACGTATAGCTGTTACCGAATCATGCAGGATGCAACCCGTTTTTCAGCGATGGACCGGTACTCCAGCAGATCGTCATCGGTAGTCCGGTAATCGTTTTCTTTAAAAAAATCAGGATCCAGCACATGTGTAAGTTGAAACCGCTGAAGCACATACCGGTCCGCCCCCTGAATCAGGCCGCAGATGCTCTCCATGATCCGCTTGTCGATCAGCGGCCGGATGCAGGTGGTTCTGAATTCATGTGAAAGGCCGGAAGCCTTGATCAACCGAATGCTGGAACGAATCGCATCCGTGTCGCAATTTTTCTGAATAAATTGCGGGTAATGCTCGGGAGCAGTCTTGACGTCCATGGCCATATAATCAATCAGCCCGCTTGAAATGAGTTTCTCCACCACATCCGGACGGCTGCCGTTGGTGTCGAGCTTGATGGGATACCCCATCTGCCGGATGGTCCTGCAGATCCGGATCAGATCCGGATGCAGGGACGGCTCGCCGCCGGAAATCACAACGCCTTCTATAAATCCCTTTCGCTTTTCCAGAAAGTCAAATGCGGCCTGATCGGACCAAGGATCCACGGCCACCCCTTTCGCCAGTTCCGGATTGTGGCAATAGGGGCAGTGGAAATTGCATCCGGATAAAAAAAGAACGCAAGCAACCTTTCCCGGATAATCGATCAGCGTACTTTTTTGAATTCCCCCGAAAACCATTTACAGCTCTGCAGCAACCGCAGGAGACACCGGACCGGCATGATCCGCAGCATAAGGAACGGCGGATTCGGAACCTTGCAGCCTGCAGGGGTTCATTTCCCGGGTATTCAGATCAAAGGTGTTGCGGATGGCAAACTCGGCCTGCTTCCCGTTGTTCCACTGTTTGACGGGCCTCAGGTAGCCCACGACACGGGAATATATCTCGGTTTCCTGACCGCAATCCTCGCAGGTCTGCTGCTCGCCGACGATATAACCATGCGACGGGCAGACGCTGAAGGTCGGCGTCAGGGTAAAGTAGGGGAGGTGAAACCGGTTGGACACATTTCGAACCAGATGCTTGACCGCTTCGATATCGGTGACCTGTTCTCCCAGAAAGATGTGCAGCACGGTTCCGCCGGTATACTTGGTTTGAAGCTTGTCCTGAAGCGTCAGGGTCTCAAAAATATCCTGGGTATAATTGACGGGCAATTGGGTTGAATTGGTGTAAAATGGCGCCGCCCCGTTTTGATAATTCGTTTCATTGGCGCAAATGATCTGTGGATAGCGTTTCTTGTCCATCAGGGCCAGGCGATAGGATGTACCTTCCGCCGGCGTGGCTTCCAGATTGAACATGTCTCCGGTTTTTTCCTGAATGCCGGAGATCGCGCTGCGCAGAAAATCCATCACCTCAAGGGAAAACGCCTGCCCGGCTGTCGTGGCGATGCCTTCTCCGATAAAATTGACACAGGCTTCATTCATGCCGATAATGCCGATGGTTGAAAAATGGTTCTTCCAGAAAAGGCCGGTTCGGCGCTTGATATCTCTCAGATAAAACTTGGAATAGGGGTACAGGTTTTTATCGGTAAATTTTTCAAGCACTTTCCTTTTAATATTCAGACTGTCAACCGCCAGGGTCACCAGCTCTGCCAGCCGGGACATAAAATCGTCCTTGTTCCGGGCAAGAAATCCGATCCGCGGCAGATTGATGGTAACCACCCCGATAGAGCCCGTAAGGGGATTTGCGCCAAAAAGACCGCCGCCTCTCTTTAAAAGCTCGCGGTTGTCCAGCCTGAGCCGGCAGCACATGGATCTGGCATCTTCCGGAGACATGTCCGAATTGACAAAATTCGAAAAATAGGGAATTCCGTATTTTCCGGTCATTTTCCAGATCATTTCCAGGTTGGGGTTGTCCCAGTCAAAATCCGCCGTAATATTGTACGTGGGGATGGGGAATGTAAACACCCTGCCTCTGGCATCCCCTTCCATCATGACCTCGGCAAAAGCCTGGTTGATCAGATTCATTTCTGCCTGAAAATCACCGTAGGTTTTGTCTTTTTCAATTCCGCCGATAACCACGGGGGCATCCCGAAGCGTGGACGGCACCTGAAGATCCAGGGTAATATTCGTAAACGGGGTCTGAAATCCCACCCGGGTCGGGATGTTGATATTAAAGACAAATTCCTGAATGGCCTGTTTGACCTCAAAATAGTTCAGGTTGTCGTATCGGACAAACGGGGCCAGAAGCGTATCAAAGCTGGATATGGCCTGAGCGCCGGCTGCTTCACCCTGGAGGGTGTAGAAAAAATTGACAATCTGGCCCAGCGCGGAGCGAAGGTGTTTGGGAGGTGCGCTTTCCACCTTGCCCTCAACGCCTTTAAAGCCGGATTTGAGCAGATCCGTTAGATCCCAGCCCACGCAATAAACCGAAAGCAGGCTGAGGTCGTGCAGGTGAAGGTCCCCGTTTTTGTGCGCATTGCGGATTTCCGGCGGATAAATGCTGTTCAGCCAGTACTCCGTGGTCACATCAGAGGAAATGTAATTGTTGAGCCCCTGAAGCGAATAGCACATATTGCTGTTTTCTTTGATTTTCCAGTCCAGCTTCTGAATGTAGTGCTCGACAAGGTCGATGCTGGCCTTGGTGGAGATGCTGCGAATCTGGGAATGCTGCTCCCGGTACAGGATATACGCCTTGGCTGTTTTATGAAACGGGGAGTCCAGTAGAACCCGCTCAACAATGTCCTGCACCTCTTCAACTTCCGGGAGCGGTCCCAGTCGAAGTTCATGGGCCAGGGTTAAGACGCGAAGGGTCAGCTTTTTGGCTTCGCGCTCTTCAAATTCCCCGGTTGCCTTGCCGGCCTTGGTAATTGCAGCCGTAATTTTGGAGGAATCAAACTCGACAATTCGGCCGTCACGTTTTTTGATATTTTCGAACATGAGTTCACCTCGGTTTATACAGAAGGTCTCTGTGTCAGTCGCAGGAGAGGGGGTACCGGAAATAACGGACAAAATGGCTGACTTTAGATCAAATCCCCTAAAATGCCTCCTGCATTTTTAGAAAAGATTATTACAAGATGTGGTAATGTGTCAACACAAAAATCAAGATATTGTGTCTGCAGTGAATTTTTCGGCTGCTCCCCGATACCTGACAAAATTAATACTTATTGATAAAATTGTATTTTGTGATTAATTAAAAGATCTGACGAATTCAATGGAGACCTACGCTTGTTGCGAGTCATTCACCGCCACTCCGGAAAATGCGGAGTCGATACGGATCGATATTTCAGGGGTTTCCAACTTTTCGACGGCGCGACGGAAACAGCAATATTCTTGACTTGCAGCAAGACCATGAGCAGGAACATGAATATAGTTTTTTAAACGCAATGAACCAACGATAGGAATGCCGATTTAATGCTGAGAGCCGCAATTTATCCCGGATCGTTTGACCCTGTGACCTACGGACATCTTGATGTCATCGAAAGAGGGTTCAAGCTTTTTGATAGAATCATCGTTGCAATCCTCCACAACCCCGCCAAAAAATATCTTTTTAGCGTTGATGAGCGAACGGCGCTGCTGCGGGACAGTTTAAAAAAATATCCCGATATTGAAATTGAAGCATTTGACGGGCTTCTGGTTGACTATGCTGTTCAGAAAAACGCCCAGGCCATTCTTCGGGGAATGCGCGCCGTGTCTGATTTCGAGTATGAATTCCAAATGGCCTTGATGAACCGAAGGCTCAATCGGAATGTCCAAACCGTGTTTTTAATGACCGGACTTCGCTGGATTTTTACCAGTTCCTCCATTATCAAGGAAGCCGCCAGCTTCGGGGGGAATGTCAACGGGATGGTTCCGCCTGCCGTGCAACAAAAGCTGAAGGAAAAATTCGGCAGATAATCGAAACTTGTCCCGGAAAACGGAGATATTATGGGCCTGCTGGATGGTAAGAACGCCCTGGTTTGCGGGGTCACCAATAAAAGCAGCATCGGCTGGGGAGTTGCAAAGGCGCTTCATGCCCAGGGCGCCCGGCTGGCTTTTACCTGTATGGAAACCAATGTCAAGCGGCTCAAAAGGCTTGCCCCGGGAATCGAAACCGACATCGTCATCCCGTGTGACGTTCTCAAGGATGCGGACATTGCAATTGCTGCCGAAACCCTGCAGCATGCCTTTCAGGGAAGGCTGGACATCCTGGTTCATTCGATTGCCGGCGCCGACATGGCGGACCTTGGATGCGAGTTCATTCAGGTTTCCCGGTCCGGTTGGAATCTGGCGCTGGAAGTCAGCGCCTATTCCCTGATCGCCCTTTCCCGCGCATTCCGGCCCATGATGAAGGCATCCGGATGCGGCTCCATCATCACCCTGACATTTGTCGGCGGAAAGCATGTCGTCCCCGGTTACAATATCATGGGAATTGCAAAAAGCGCGTTGAACATGTCTGTAAGATATCTTGCCTATGACTTGGGACCCGACCGGATCCGGGTCAATGCCATTTCCGCCGGACCCATCACGACATTATCGTCAATGGCTGTTGAAAACTTTGATCTGGCGCTGCAACTGGTACAGAGCCATTCTCCGATGCTGCGGAATATCTGCCAGGAAGATCTGGGCGGCACCGCCGCATACCTGGCATCGGAGCTTTCCGGCGCGGTTACCGGGGAAATCATTTCCGTGGATTCCGGCATGCATGTCCTGGCACCGCCCGCGATCGCCCACAGAAGATCCCGCTAAAATGAAAGCGATGCATAGGAATCGCCCCAAGTGATTTCGACCCGGCGGTCAGCGTGTTCGCATCAAATTTTGCAGCAGGTGGCGCAAACCATTTTTCGCCATAACATGTTCAGCAAAGGCGACAGGGTTCTGGTCGGCGTGTCGGGCGGACCCGATTCCGTTGCGCTGCTTCATATCCTGGTTCAACTGGCCCCTGAATGGGAATTAGCAATAGGCATCGCACACCTGAATCACTGCCTGAGAGGGGCTGAATCAGACAGGGATGCGGATTTTGTCGTCAGGCTGGCTGCAACCCTGAGCCTTCCCTGCTACAACGAAGCCATCCCTGTCCAAAAGGATCCGGCATTCCGAAAACTTTCGCTTGAAGCCGCCGCAAGAAAGGTCAGGTATGATTTTTTTGATCGCATCAGCCGGCTCCACGGATATCACAGGATTGCGACAGGCCACCAGCGGGATGACAATGCCGAGCTGATGCTGATGTTTTTGTTCCGCGGCAGCGGCCCCCTTGGTTTTTCCGGGATTCCCCCTGTCAGAGAAGGCAGATTCGTCCGGCCGCTTATTTCCGTCGGCAGAAATGAACTTGTTGCATTCCTCAATGAAAATGCGATACCATATCATGTTGACAAATCCAATCGTGATATGCGGCATTTGAGGAACCGGGTCCGTCATGAAACAATCCCCTATATCCAGGCATGCTGCAATCCCGGGATCGTTGAGACCCTGAACCGGTTTTCCAGAATTGTCCGGTCCGAAGACGAATGGCTGAATGAGCTCATTCAATCCGCTTATGAAAATACACTCGTCAGTTCGGACAATCACCGGGTGGTGATGTCCATTTCGGCCCTGACGGCACTTCATGAAGCAGCCGGACGCCGGGTGATCCGGAGCGCCATCTCCCGAATCAAAGGGGATCTGCTGAAAATTTCGTTTTCCCATATCGAAGCGGTACGGGAACTGGCGCAGCGGCGCAAATATCCGGCGCGGTTGATGCTGCCGGACGGCATCCGGATTCAGCGGGATCAAAGTCTTCTGACCTTTCACCGGGTGGAAGAATCATTGCGCAAAAGCCGGCTGGAAGTAGCGCCCGGGCCGCAGTCTTTTTTCTACTTGGTCTCCGGCCCCGATGAGCGCGTTGTCATTACCGAAACCGGCGCGTCGCTGACCTTTTCGGTATTGCCTGACGAAACCGGCAAGATGGACGGCCCGTCTGAAAATATCGCCCTGCTGGATTTGGACATGCTGGACTTTCCGCTGATTCTGCGAAACAGCCGGCGGGGCGATCGGTTCAGCCCCCTGGGCCTGGCCGGAACACAGAAAATACAGAAATATTTTATCGATCACAAAATCGATCGCACCGAGCGGCCGCGGTGTCCGATTCTTTTGAGCAAAAATGCGGTTGTCTGGCTGGCGGGTCACCGAATCGACGGTCATTTTAAAGTCACACCTTCCACCCGGCGGGTGCTGAGGGTCGAGATCTGTCGGTCCTCAGCATTCCGCGCTTGAATAACCCGGGATGATGATTATCTTAAAAAAGTTGCATGGCATGACTTTTTACTCGGCTATCATCTTTTTTTGATGAATGCCTGAAAAGTCTACACCTTTACCGTGAGGAGGACCGTTTGAATCCGTTTTATAAAAATCTGGCCTTATGGCTGGTTATCACGCTGATGATGATCATGCTGTACAATCTTTTCAACCAGCAGCATGCATCAGATACCACCATCAGTTACACCGAATTTCTTTCCATGGTGGAAGACAGCAAAATCACCGACGTGGTCATGCAGGGCCAGGAACTTTACGTAACCGACACCAGCCACGGCCGATTCAAGGTCTATGCACCTCAGGACAGTGACCTGATCAGTATTCTCCGGCAGAAAGGGGTTGCCATCAACGCCAAACCGCCAGCCGAGTCCCCCTGGTACATGTCCCTTCTCGTTTCCTGGCTTCCCATGATTGTTCTGATCGGCGTATGGATTTTTTTCATGCGGCAGATGCAGGCGGGCGGCGGAAAAGCCATGTCATTCGGCAAGAGCCGGGCCAAGCTGATGTCGGATCAATCTGAAAAAGTCACCTTCGAAGATGTCGCCGGCATTGATGAGGCCAAGGAAGAACTGGGAGAAATCGTCGAATTTTTAAAGGAGCCGAAAAAATTCACCCGCCTTGGCGGTCGCATTCCCAAAGGGGTGTTGCTGATGGGCTCTCCCGGAACCGGGAAAACCCTTTTGGCACGAGCCATTGCGGGTGAGGCCGGCGTGCCGTTTTTCAGCATCAGCGGCTCCGATTTTGTGGAAATGTTTGTCGGTGTCGGCGCCTCGCGGGTCAGGGACCTTTTCGTTCAGGGGAAAAAAAATGCCCCCTGCATCATTTTCATCGATGAAATTGATGCCGTCGGCAGACACCGCGGCGCCGGTCTCGGCGGGGGTCATGACGAACGCGAACAGACCTTAAACCAGCTTCTTGTGGAAATGGACGGATTTGAATCCAATGAAGGGGTTATTCTGATTTCCGCAACAAACCGGCCGGATGTTCTGGATCCGGCCCTGCTCCGGCCCGGACGCTTTGACCGGCAGGTCGTGGTCGCGCTGCCGGATATCAAGGGCCGTGAACAAATCCTTCGCGTTCATATGAAAAAATCCCCGATTGCACCGGATGTGGATCCGTCGGTTCTGGCCAAAGGCACTCCCGGCTTTTCCGGCGCGGATCTGGAAAACCTTGTCAATGAAGCAGCGCTGCTGGCAGCAAAACGGAACAAGGAAAAAGTGGACATGATGGACCTGGACGACGCCAAGGACAAGGTCTATATGGGTCTGGAGAGAAAATCCAAGGTCGTCCGGGAGGAAGACCGAAAAACCACGGCCTATCACGAAGCCGGTCACGGACTGGTCGCCCGGTTTCTGCCCGGAACCCATGCGGTCAACAAAATCACGATTATCCCCAGAGGCAGGGCGGCCGGCATTACCTGGTTTCTGCCCGAAGAGCAGGATTTCCGTTACAAGGATCAGCTTGAAAGCGAGTTGTCAGTTGCATTTGGCGGAAGGGTCGCCGAAGAGCTGATTTTCAACCGAATCAGCACCGGCGCCTCCAATGATATCAAGCAGGCCACGGAACTGGCGCAGAAAATGGTCCGCGCCTGGGGAATGAGCGATGCGCTGGGGCCTCTGTCCTATGCCAAAAATGAAGAGCAGATTTTTCTGGGAAGGGAAATCGCCCAGCATCGGGATTATTCCGAGGAAACCGCACAGATCATTGACAGTGAGATCAATAACTTGATCCGAAGCAACTATGAGCGGGCAAGACAGGTTCTGACGGAAAACATCGAGATCCTGCACAAGCTGGCAGCTCTCTTGCTTGAAAAGGAAACCGTCATGGGTGCGGAGCTGGACGCTCTGATTCATGAAGTTCGACCCGATTTTGCGTTCCCTTCCAATCCGCCGGCCGAGGAAAGCGCCCTCGAAGCATGATAAAGCATTACGATATTTCCTGGGCGGATCATCACCTGAAGCTGGGCGAGTGCACCTGCATCATGGGGATTTTAAATATCACCCCGGATTCTTTTTCAGACGGCGGCAAGTTTTTCGCCTTTGATCAGGCCGTGTCTCGGGCTGAAAAACTGGTGGCGGATGGCGCGGACATTCTGGATGTGGGCGGAGAATCCACCCGCCCCTTTTCCGATGCCGTGACAGAAGAAGAAGAAATCCGCCGCGTCGTTCCGGTTATCGAAGCAATTGCAAAGCGCATTTCCATCCCCATATCGATTGACACCACCAAAGCCGGGGTCGCCAGGCGCGCCATCGAAGCGGGCGCGGACATCATCAATGACGTCAGCGCCCTTCGCATGGACGCGGGCATGGCAAAGGTGGCTGCGGCAGCCGGTGTTCCGGTGATCCTGATGCACATGCTGGGAACACCGAAAACCATGCAGGTGGCCCCGGTATATGAAGACCTGCTTTCGGAAGTCAGGGCGTTCCTGGCCACGGCCATCGATCATGCCGTCAGCCAGGGCGTTTTGCGGTCCCGTCTTATTATTGACCCTGGAATCGGCTTCGGCAAAACCATTCACCACAACCTGACGCTGATCCGATGTCTGAGCGCCTTTGCGTCCCTGGATGCGCCGGTGCTTCTCGGTCCTTCCCGGAAAGCCTTTATCCGAAACCTGCTGAAAAAATCCGACCCGGCGGGCAATGACCCGGCGCCGGAGCGCATGGAAACCGGCACTCAGGCGGCCCTTGCCGCGGGTATTTTAAACGGGGCTCATATCATTCGGGTCCACGATGTGGCGCAAGCAAAAACAACCGCAAGGATTATGGATGCGATAAAGGGGATCCCCGATGCTTCTTGTGATTGATGTGGGAAATACCAATATTGTCCTGGGTGTTTATGACGAACAGAGGCTTTTGAAGGACTGGCGAATCCGTACGGAGCGCAATATCACGGAAGACGAGTTTCATATCCTGGCCTCCAATTTGTTTGAAGGCAGCCGGATAAAGCCGGATCAGATCAACAGGACCATCGTTTCCTGCGTGGTTCCGCCACTGGTCAACATCCTGGATGCCTTCTGCCGGAAATACCTGCATCACCGCCCGGTGTGGGTCGACCCCAGAACTTACCAGGGCATGCCGATACGCTATACCAATCCCGGGGAAGTCGGCGCGGACCGGATCGTCAATGCGGTTGCCGCCTATCACCGGTACCGGACCAGCCTGGTCGTTATCGATTTTGGCACAGCCACAACTTTTGACGCCATTTCCGAAAGCGGCGAATATTTGGGAGGGGCCATCTGCCCCGGCATCATGATTTCCGCAGAAGCCCTGTTCAAAAATGCTTCCAAGCTACCGCGCGTCGAGATTTTTGCGCCGCCGAAGCAGGTGATCGGAAAGGATACGGCAAGCAGCATCCAATCCGGAATCATCTACGGTTACGCGGGACTTGTGGACGGCATGGTCATGCGGCTGAAGGCCGAAATGGGCTCAACCCCCAAAATCGTTGCGACCGGCGGACTTTCCGTCCTGATCGCCGGCGTGTCCCACACCATCGATGCGGTTGAGCCGGATTTAACCCTTGAGGGACTCAGGATCATCAGTTCGGAGTTGTCGCCCTAATTCTCCATATCCATTTCAGCCTCGATCTTCCGGATTTCCTTCAGGAGCCGTTCCTTTTCGGGCGCGCTGAGGGACGCCTCGTTCAGCCTGCGCCTTAACCCCAGAAGAATCATTTCCAACCGGTAATCTGAACACGTATAAGCCATGAAAACCGGCGCTACCCTCTGCCTGTTTTGGTCAGCGCCGCCTGGAAAACGCTGTAAAATGCCTGGTGCTCGTCAATGGCCCGCCGCAGAATCTTGGCGATTTCTTCCAGGTTTCTTAAATGGATCACCACATTGACGCTTTTGTTCAAGGCCGCCATATTGTCCATGGTCCGAAACCGGGATGTTATCAGCGCCACGAACATATTCCGGCGCACGGACATCGCCAGATCATTCAGGGAAGTAAGTATCGGATGGTCATCAGGGGAAGCGCAGTCAAAAGCTTCATTCATCAGGATCAGATCAAAGGAATGAAACCGCATTTTTTTCAGGGCATCCGTCGTGGATTCCGGCTCTACCGTATGGTATCCCATTTGTTTGAGCGCAATGCGCAGCTTTGGCAGGACCCCCGGGTCGGATTCGCAGACCAGGGCTGTTTTAACGCCGGGACCCAAAAAATCAAACGGTTTTTCAGAAGCATCATAAGTGCCGGATGAAATGGATTCAATCAGGTTTTTGTCGGCCGAAAGACCGGGCCGGAGAGGATCGGTTAGTGCGGGGAGTTTTTTTGTTGTACGGGTATCCAGTGTCAGCTTTTTTTTGCAGCGCGGACAGGGAATAAATACAACCTGCTCCGCGGGTATTTTTTCATCCGGTATTTTAAACTTTCCCTGACACTGATCGCAGGTTACCTCCATTTTTCAGCCCCTCCCTGTGCGGTTGCCATCACATCTTTTGTTGGTTGGCTTTTCCATATTGCTTGTCAACTTCAAGCCGTTCAATATCGGTTGTCGCCTCTCCCCTGCCGGACTTGACCGCATCAATTCCCCGGCCCACAAGTCCTTTCCGGGAAGCATAAGCCATGGCGGTTTCCTCGGAAATCGATCCCCTCTCATACAGTTGGACGATGAAATCGTCAAAAGTTGTCATGCCGAAGGCTTTTCCGGTCTGAATGATTTCATAAAAAGTCTTGCCTTCGGATTCTCCGTGCAAAACGGTGTCCTTGACCCGCAGATTGGTTCCCATGATTTCAAATGCCGCAACCCTGCCGCCCCCGATCCTTGGAAGCAGGCGCTGACAGACCACCCAGCGAATGGTATCCGCCAGGCGGATGCGGACCTGATTTTCTTCTTCGGTATTGAACATTCCCAATATACGGTTGATGGTCTGTCCGGCATCCACGGTATGGAGCGTGGTCAGCACAAGATGGCCAGTTTCCGCGGCGTTCAGCCCGATTTCAACGGTGTCCCTGTCCCGCATTTCGCCGACCAGAATCACCTTGGGAGCCTGTCTGAGCGCGGCCCGGAGGCCATTGGGAAACGTATCGAAGTCGCTTCCCATTTCCCGCTGATTGAATGTGGATCTCTTGTGTGAATGCTGGTATTCAACCGGATCTTCAAGGGTCACGATATGAACTGCCTGATGCTCGTTGATTTGGTTCAGAACAGCGGCAAGAGACGTGGATTTGCCGCTTCCCGTGGCCCCGGTTACCAGGATGATTCCGTTTCTTTCCGTTGACATTTTAACGAAGGCTTCCGGAAGATCCAGATCCGCGCAACTGGGGATGCGGGTTTCAAGCCGTCTCAGCACGATCGAAAATTTGCGCTGCTGGGAAAAGATGTTGACCCTGAACCTGGCCTTTCCCGGCAGCGAGTAGGACAGATCGCAGGAACCTTCCCTGAGGAGGTCTTCGGTCAGACGACTGTCGTTATTGATCAGATTCAAGGCTAGGATTTCGGTCTGAAAGGCGGTGAGCTCTTCAAACGCGGGATCAAACTCCACGGGGATCAACTTGCCGGAGCTTTCCACCTGAAACGGCTTGCCGACCGTAATGTTCAGGTCGGAAACATTTCTGGTAAAATCCAGCATCCGGCTGAGGATATAGTCGCATTCCTGTTTTCGCATCGCATCCTCCGATAAGTAAAGCGGAGGACAGAGAGCGGATGGCGGAGGAATTATGAGATCTCCGCCATCTGCCATCTGCCTTCTGACGTTTATGCTTCGGTAAAGTCGGCTGGGGGCGTTTTTAAATAAGGCCTGAATTTCCCCTTGTCATTGGCCTTGGCATAGGCGTCATCCGCTGAGATCTTGCCATTGTTCAAAAGCTCCATGATGGCATCATCCAGAAGCTGCATGCCGAAGCGCTTTCCCGTCTGGATGGATGAAGGAATCTGAAAGGTCTTGGCCTCCCGGATCAGATTACGCACCGCGGGAGTTGCAATCATGATTTCCAGCGCGGCGCAGCGCCCTTTCTTATCCACCCGCTTGAACAATACCTGTGCAACGACCGCCCGCAATCCATCCGCCAGCGTGGAGCGGACCTGTTCCTGCTGATTGGCGGGAAACACCTCGATGACCCGGTCAACGGTCTTGGCGGCGCTTGAGGTATGCAGGGTGCCGAATACAAGATGGCCGGTTGAAGCCGCTTCGATTGCCAGCGAAATGGTTTCAAGATCCCGCATTTCACCGACCATGATGATATCCGGATCTTCGCGCAGCGCCCCTCTCAGGGCAGCGGAAAACGTTCGGGTGTGAAGTCCCACTTCCCGGTGATTGACAATGCATCCCTGACTCTGATGAACAAATTCGATGGGGTCTTCAACCGTGATGATGTGATCCTTGCGGCTCCGGTTGGCCACATCAACGATGGCGGCAAGGGTTGTGGATTTGCCGCTTCCGGTCGGTCCCGTGACCAGAACCAGCCCCCTGGGCAGCAACGCCAGCTTGGGAATGACCCCGGGGAGTCCCAGTTGTTCGGCGGTCAGAATTTTGCTGGGAATTTGGCGGAAAACCGCGGCGACACCATATTTTTGCATAAAAAAATTGGCGCGGTATCTGGCAAGGCCTGGAATCTCATACCCGAAATCCACATCTCCGGTTTCTTCAAAAACCTTGACCTTCTCTTCAGGAGCGATTTCATACAGCATGCTTCTCAGCAGATCATTGTCCAGCACCTTGTACTTGACCCGTTCCATTTCACCGTTGATCCGGAGCGCAGGGGGCTGACCCGATACCAGGTGAAGGTCGGAGGCCCCCTGGTCATGCATCAATTTGAAAAAAGCATCAATTTTGGCCATAAATAGCGTCCTTTATCCTGGCGGAACCCTTTTTATTGTGATGGATCCTCTGCGTGCTTGGCCATTCTGGCCTTGTCATACGCCTCATCGTGTGCTTTCATCTGCGCCTTTCCCATTTCAAAGAGCTTGTAGTGGGCTTCGATAATGGAGCGGAGCTGGGCTTCAAGCTGAATGCGCTGGCCTTTGATCTGAATGATATCCTCACGAAGCTCGGCAAGCCGGCTGCTGGATCTATTCATGATTTTCTCGGCCTTGACCTCGGCATCCGCAATAATCATTTCCGCTGTTTTTCGAGCCGCGTCATTCATTTGCTCAATGCTTTTTTCAGAGGCGGTCAAAGTCTGTTTCAAAGCGTCTTCTTTGGCGGCAAAGCCGCTGCGTTCCTGTTTCAGCGCCTGATTTTCATCACTGAGCCGCTCATTCTCGTCATAAAGCGCCTCCAGCGTATGCGCGATCTGCTCCAGGAATTCATCCACCTCCTGAATGTCAAACCCCCTGAACCGCACGCTGAACTGATGCTGCTGAATGTCCAGCGGCGTAACATCAATTTCATCTTTCACGGTTTCCCCCTACATCATCATGCTGAATGATATTCTTTTTAGCGTGCTCACCACAAACGTCTGTAAAAAAATAACTCCTAAAAACACAATAATGGGAGAAAAGTCGATTCCCCCGAAACTGGCCGGAATCCGCGAACGGATCTGAGACAGGACGGGCTCGGTTACGGCGTGTATAAAACGAACAATGGCGTTATAGGGATCCGGGTTCACCCAGGAGAGAATCGCCCTGGCAACAACCACCCACATGTACAAGCTCAATGCAAGATCAAGCACCCTGGCCACAGCCATCAGAAAATAACCTATCATGTACATTC
>JBBIPX010000081.1:0-15705 GCA_037442625.1 Desulfobacteraceae bacterium | reverse complement strand
TTCGAAATGAAAAGGCGCAAAGCGAAAGACTGACACGTGAAAAAATACAATCGCGGGTTTATGAGGCCTACGCCATTGCTAAAAATATTTACGAACGGAACCAGGCAAGCGAAAGCAAGGCAAAAATCCAACAAATGATCCTGGATGCGTTGAGACCCATCCGATTTGAAAACGGAACCGGCTATTATTTTATCACCGGACTGGACGGGGTCGAGGTGCTGTTTGCCGACAGGCCGCAAATGGAAGGGATGAACCTGCTGGATATGCAGGATACGCACGGTCAATATGTAATCAAGGACATGATTGAAATTGCGAAGGCGCCCGGCGAAGGCTTCACCGAATACTACTGGACAAAACCGGCGTCCGCGGGCAATGATTTCAAGAAAATATCTTTCGTCAAACGATTTGAACCCTTCAACTGGTTTATCGGAACGGGCCTGTATGTTCAGGATGTTGAAAGTCAAGTTAACACAAAGCTGCTCTCTGCGATCAGCAGAATCCGGTTCGGCAAAGACGGCTATTTTTTTGTCAACAGATTCAACGGGGATACCCTGGTTACAAACGGCAGGGTTTTCTCCGGAGAAAAAAAACTCTGGGAGATTTTCACTGACAACCCTGAAAAGATAAAAACGATTTTTGGAAAAGAATACCAGGCCGCTTTAACACCCGGCGGCGACTTTATTTATTATTCCTGGATAAAACTAAACTCATCCGACGAAGAATCGCCGAAAACCTCCTTTGTATACGGCATTCCCGAGTTCCAGTGGCTTGTGGGCGCGGGTGTGTATCTTGACGATGAAGAAACCCATATCACCCTGATGCAACTGGAATTAACCGACCGGATAAAGTCGAAGTTACATGAATTCATCGGGATTATTATCGGAATCATCGGGCTTTTTTATCTGTTTTTCAATTTCTTGAGCCGGCGGCTCCAGAAAGATATCGATTTTTTTATATCCTTTTTTAACCGGGCGGCACGCTCCGATGAAGAAATCAACAGAGAAAACATCAAATTTATCGAACTTGACCAGATGGCCGAATATGCCAACGAGATGCTCGCCGAGCGCAGGCAGACGGAAGAAGAACGGGAGAAACTCCGGATGCAATTGAACCAGGCCCGGAAGATGGAATCCGTGGGCCGGCTGGCCGGGGGCGTTGCGCACGACTTCAACAACATGCTGGGTGTGATCACCGGTTATACGGAGCTGGCCATGGACTCCGCGGCCCCGGAGAGCCCGATCGGCCATGCCCTCAAGCAGATCTTGAGCGCCGCCCGCCGCTCCGCCGACATCACGCGGCAACTGCTGGCCTTTGCCCGCAAGCAGACCATCGCACCCAAGGTTCTGGATCTGAACGAGACGGTCGAGGGAATGCTCAAGATGATCCGGCGGCTCATCGGCGAGAACATCGACCTGGCATGGTCGCCCGGCGCCAATCTCTGGCTGGTCAGGATGGATCCCTCGCAAATCGATCAGATGCTTGCCAACCTGTGTGTGAACGCTCGGGACGCCATCGCGGATGTGGGCAGGGTCACCATCGAAACGGACACGGCGACATTTGATAAAGCCTATTGCGCCGACCATGCCGGGTCCGTCCCCGGCGAGTATGTGCTGCTTGCCGTAAGCGATGACGGCAGCGGCATGACGCCGGAAACCCTGGAGAATCTCTTTGAGCCCTTTTTCACGACCAAGGAAGTGGGAAAGGGCACAGGCCTTGGCCTGGCGACGGTCTACGGCATCGTCAAACAGAACAACGGCTTTATCAATGTCTACAGCGAGCCTGAAAAAGGGACGATTTTCAAAATCTACCTGCCCCGGCATGACAGCGAAGCTGCGCAGATCCGAAAGAATGCTCCGGCGGCTCCCGACGCCACCGGAAGCGAGACCATCCTGCTGGTTGAGGACGAACCGGCGATTCTGGGGATGGCGACGATGATGCTCGAAAAGCTGGGATACACCGTGCTGGGAGCAAGCACGACGGGTGAGGCCATCCGCCTGTTCCGTGGGCATGGCGGCGAAATTCACCTGCTCATGACCGATGTGATCATGCCCGAGATGAACGGCAGGGATCTGGCGAATAAACTGCTGCCTTTGCATCCGGGCCTCAAGCGCCTGTTCATGTCCGGCTACACGGCCGATGTGATCGCCCACCATGGCGTACTGGATCAGGGGGTGCACTTTATTCAGAAGCCTTTCAGCAGGCAGGACCTGGCGAAAAAAGTACGGGAGGTGCTGGATGAAACATGATCCATCTGAAGCAGCTTCGCATCCCGATCAGATCGAGGCGGCGCTCCGGGAAACTCAAAAAAAGTACCGGGAGCTGTTCGAGCTTTCGCCGGTTGGCATATTTGCGACCAGTTCCACGGGCCGGGCGCTTTTCGTAAATCCGGCGATGGCGCGCATTCTGGGCGCGGGATCGCCCCGGGAAGCCGTCGAAAATTTCAGGGACCTGGCAAAAGATCTCTATGTGGATCCCGATCGCCGCAAGGTGTTCCTCGACATGTTGCGGGAAAAGGGCGAAGTTGAAAATTTTGAATACGAAGCCAGGGGCCTTGACGGAAAACACCTCTGGCTCAGCATGAATGCCAGGACCCGCGAAAAACACGCGGACGGCACATACATCATCGACGGTTTCACCGTGGACATCACCGAACGCAAACTGGCCGAAGCGGCGATTCGGAAGAGCGAAAAAAAATACCGCCTGATTGCGGAAAACACGGCCGACCTGATATCGATCCTGGATATGAATCTTCGCTTTACCTATATCAGTCCGGCCACCATGCGTTTTCGGGGATTCACGGTTGCGGAGGCCATGGCGCAGACCCTTGATCAGGTTTTAACCCCTGAATCCATGCGGATCGCCCTTGAAGTCTTTGAAAATGAGATGCGCCTGGAAGCAAGCGGAACGGCGGATCCCGATAGAGCGCGCATTCTGGAGCTGGAGGAATATAAAAAGGACGGCGCCATCATCTGGGTGGAGGCCAGCCTTTCTTTTCTGCGCGATGCGACTGGTAACCCAGCCGAAATACTCATCGTGTCCCGAGACATCACCGAGCGCAAGCGGGCGGAAGCGGCGCTCAGAGAAAGCGAGGAAATCTTCCGCCTGACCTACAGCGCCAGTCCGGATGCCGTGACCATCAGCCGCCTGGATGACGGTCGATATATGGATGTCAATGAAGGTTTTACCCGGGCAACCGGCTTTTCCCGCGAAGAGGCCATCGGAAGGACGGCCCTGGAACTGAATATCTGGCAGGAGGCGCTCGACCGGCGGAAAATGGTTGCGGCGCTTCGGGATCACGGTTTCATGGAAAATATCGAGACCCGGTTTCGCCGCAAAGACGGCGGCACGGTTACCGCACTGCTGTCCGCCAGGGTCATATCCCTGAAAGGCGCCCCGCACGTCATCTCCGTTGTACGCGATATTACGGAAAGCAAACTGATTGCCGAAAAACTTCAGCAGGTCCAGAAATTCGAGGCCATCGGAACGCTTGCCGGCGGCATCGCCCACGATTTCAACAACCTGCTGATGGGCATTCAGGGCCGCGCATCCCTGATGTCGCTGGATATGGAACCCGCCCATCCCCACCGGGAACACATCGGCGCCATCGAAAAATACGTCCTCAGCGCGGCGAATCTCACCCGGCAGCTCCTGGGCTTTGCCCGGGGCGGCAAATACGAGGTCAAACCCATCGACATCAGCGAACTGGTGCTCGGCACCTCGGCCATGTTCGGCCGGACAAAAAAAGAAATCCGGATTCATGCCAAATGCCAGGAATCCCCTCTGGTGGCGGAAGCGGACAGGGGGCAGATCGAGCAGGTGCTGCTGAACATGTACGTCAATGCCTGGCAGGCCCTGCCTCCCGAGGGCGGCGATCTTTATCTGGAAACAAGCCTTGTCACGCTGGATGAAGCCGACTGCCGCCCCCACCGGACGGCGCCGGGAAGTTATGTCAGGATCTCGATCACGGATAACGGCTCCGGCATGGATGATGCCACCCGCCTTCGGATATTCGATCCGTTTTTCACGACCAAGGAAAAAAGCCGCGGAACAGGCCTGGGGCTGGCGTCCGCGTACGGCATCATCAAGAATCATGGCGGCATGATTACGGTGTACAGTGAAATCGGCCGCGGAACCACCTTCAACATCCATCTGCCGGCATCGGACAGGAGCGCGCACCGGGAATTTTCCGGAGACGCCGGTCTCGTCAAGGGCTCGGCAACCATCCTGCTGGTTGACGATGAAGAGATGATCCTGGATGTGGGCAAGGCCATCCTGGAGAAGCTCGGCTATCGCGTCCGGGTCTGCCGGAGCGGACAGGATGCCGTCCAGGCGGTCCGGGACCGGGGAAAGGAGATCGATCTTGTCATCCTGGATCTGATCATGCCGGGAATGGACGGCGGCCAGGCATTTGACCGCATCCGCCGGATCCGGCCGGAACTGTCGGTGCTGCTCTCCAGCGGATACGCCGTCAACGGCCAGGCGCATGAAATCCTGGCCAGGGGGTGCGATGGATTCATACAAAAGCCGTACACCATCTCGGATCTTTCCAATAAAGTGCGCAGCGTACTGGATGAGAAAAAAAATGGCTAGAACCCGAATATTCCGCGGCTTCGGCCTGAAAGATCGCCATCAAGTTCAAGTTCGGAAAACCGGATTTTGCTTAAAAGTCGCCGAGCAAGAAAAGAACCGGAAGGGTTCTATAACCATGGCCGTTCAGACCCATCCCGTTTTCTCGATATCGCCCAAGCATCCCTTGATGATTTGCGGCAGGGCTTATCCATGAAAACAATCAAACCGTTTCTATATTCCGTATTGCTGTTTCTGGCGCTCGGCCGGCCGGCGATGCCGGCCGAAACCCTGCAGAAAGTGCTGTGCCTGCATTCGTATGACCCCTCCTACGAATGGGAGAAAAGCGTGGATGCGGCCATCGACCGGACCCTTCTGGACGGCGCCCCGGATGTCGAAATCTTTCATGAATACATGGATGCGCTGCGGATCCCCGATCCGGCGTTTCAGGTGGATCTCTTCAATTACCTGAAAAGCAAATACCGGGATATCCGTTTTAACGTGGTGCTGGCGTCGGACAACAATGCGCTGAATTTTCTGCTGAATTATCGGGACTGGCTCCTTGGACCCGTTCCGGTCGTTTTTCTGGGCATCAACAATTTCAGCGCATCCATGCTTCGCAACCAGCCGCTCTACACCGGCGTTGCCGAAAACATCGACATGGCCGAAACCCTGGAAACCGCGCTTCGCCTGATGCCGCATCTTCGAAAATTCATTGTTTACGCTTCCTGGAATACGACATTTTTCGAGAATAAATCGCTGCTCAAACAGGCGGTTTCCGAAAAAGGCCTGCCCGTTGAGATCGAGCTGCTGGAAAATCTGCCCCTTTCCCGGATACTGGCCCATGCGTCCGGATTGGGAAAAGACGCCGCCGTGATTTTCCTGACGGCTGTACGGGATGACGACGGCAACCACATACCCATCACCCAAGCCATCCGGATGATATCCAAGGCAGCGCCCGTGCCGACGTTCAGCTTCTGGGATTTCGCCCTGGGCAAGGGCGTCGTGGGCGGAAAACTGGTCAGCGGCCAGGCCCAGGGCAAAACCGCAGCTCGCCTTGCGCTGCGGATTCTGAACGGCGAAGCTGTTACTGGCATGCCTGTCATTGAAAAAAGTCCGAACCGTTTCATGTTTGACTATGTCCAGCTCAAACGGTTTTCCATTCCGACCGGCGCGCTGCCGGAAAACAGCCGGATCATCAACCAGCCGGAAACTTTTTTCTATCGCAACAAAACCACCGCTCTGACCGTCTTTGTGATTTTTTGCGGCACGATTGCGACCATCGGCGTCCTGCTTTCGGCCATCGTCCGGAGAAAACGCGCCGAGGAAAGCATCCGCCGGATTTCCGCCGCGGTTGAGCAGAGCCCGGCATCCATCGTCATCACGGACCTTTCGGGCGCAATTGAATATGTCAATCCGATATTCTCCGAAATAACCGGGTATTCCTTCGCCGAGGCCATGGGCAAGAATCCGCGCATTCTACAATCCGGGGAATTCCCCCCCGAATCTTACAAGGTGCTCTGGGACACCATTCTTTCCGGCCGCACCTGGCGGGGAGAGTTCCATAACAGGAAAAAAAACGGCGAGCTCTTCTGGGAGCAGGCATCCATCTCGCCGGTCAAGGATGCCCTGGGGGCGATCACCAGCTTTGTCGCGGTCAAGGAAGATATTACCGAACGAAAGCGGGTCGAGGCGGAACTTCTTCGCCTCAATGAAACCCTGGAGCAGCGGGTGGCGCAGGAGGTGAAAAAAAACCTCAGGCACGAACTGCTGCTCATCCAGCAGAGCCGGCTGGCCGCCATGGGGGAGATGATCGGCAACATCGCCCACCAGTGGCGCCAGCCCCTGAACGCGCTCGGCCTGCTGCTTTTCAACATCAAGGACGCTTACCGGTTCGATGCGCTGGATGCGGCTTATCTGGAGCAGGCGGTCCTTGACGGCAACCGTCTTGTCCAGAAAATGTCCACCACCATCAGCGATTTTTCCAATTTCTTCCGCCCGGACAAGGAAAAACGGGTCTTCTCCGCCCTTGAGCAGATCCGGGAAGCCGTCGCCCTCGTGGAAGCCGGCTTTCAAACCAGCGATATTCCGATTCATATCGACGCCCCGCAGGATGTAAACCTCATGGGTTTTGCCAATGAATACTCCCAGGTGCTGCTGAACATGCTTTCCAATGCCAGGGAGGCGATCCTGGCGCGCGGTCACGCAATTTCCGGCCGCGTGGATATTGTTCTTTCCGAGCAGGACGGCATGGGGTGCGTCTCGGTATGCGACAACGGCGGCGGCATTCCGGCAAATATCCTGGAGAGGATCTTCGACCCCTATTTTTCCACCAAGGAAAAGGGCAGCGGCATCGGCCTGTACATGTCCAAAATGATCATCGAGCGCAACATGAACGGCGCCATCACGGCGGCAAATATCGCAGGCGGCGCGGCGTTCCGGATCTGCGTCCCGCTGGCAAGGGATAATACAAATGGCAAATTCTGAAAATCCGGACAACCTGCCGCCGGAAACGGACCATGCCTGAATCTATCACTTCAAGGGAGAGTTCAAATGGAAAAACGCATTTTACTGGTGGATGATGAGGTTCCGATACTCAAAATGATGGCACGGGCCTTCACCCGGGCCGGGTATGAAATCGCGACCGCTGAAAGCGCCGAAGCGGCGCTGGAGCTGATCAAGACATACAAATACCTGGTACTCTTTCTGGACCTGAACCTTCCCGGCATGAACGGCATCGACCTGTGCCGCCGGATTCGAAAGGACAACCCGCTTTGCATCATCTATGCGGTCACGGGGTTTGCCAGCGCTTTCGAGGTATTTGACTGCAGGCAGGCCGGATTCGAGGACTATTTCACCAAGCCGGTGGAGCTGAAAAAACTGCTGGACGCCGCAGGGCAGGCGTTTCAGAAACTGGCGCGCTGGAAAGGAGAAGAGAAAAACTTCGACCTGGAACAGGCGCTG
This sequence comes from Desulfobacteraceae bacterium, assembly GCA_037442625.1. Classification (GTDB taxonomy): domain Bacteria; phylum Desulfobacterota; class Desulfobacteria; order Desulfobacterales; family Desulfatirhabdiaceae; genus RAAP-1. The sequence goes on along the minus strand of JBBIPX010000081.1, from coordinate 8,175 downwards.
CTGTCCGCGGATACCACGCAAGAAGCCCATGACTGACGCGCAGCCGGATACAGAAATGATCATCCGGATAATGGACCGGATCCACGCCAGGGATATCACCCCTTACGATGCGTCCTTTCTTGTAAAATCAATCGGCAAAAGACTGGCGGCAACCGGAATCCGGACATTTGCCGACTATGGCGGGTATCTGTCGGAAAACAGCGCGGAGGCAAAGGCCTTGTTCGATTCCCTGAACATCTCGTACAGCGAGTTCTTCAGAAACCCCCTTACCTTCGCCCTGCTCGAACACCTGCTTTTGCCCGTCCTGATCGATGAAAAAAAAAAGACCGGGCAGACCGGGATCCGGATATGGTCGGCGGGATGCGCCGCCGGTCAGGAAGCCTATTCCATCGCCATGCTGATGGATGAACTCACGGCCCTGAACAATAATTCCGTCGATTTCCGCATCTTTGCCACCGATATTGCCGAACCGGATCTTCTGCTGGCAAAAAAAGGCGTCTACGGCAGCGGCGCGGTTCAAAACGTCCGGCTCAGGCATACCCGAAAATACTTGACCCGGGTGGGTGAAACCTATACCGTGAAATCAGCACTCCGGGAGCGGGTCGATTTTTCCGTCCACAACCTTCTGGATGAGCGCGCTTTATGCCCGCCCACAAGCATCTACGGGGAATTCGACCTGATTGTCTGCAGCAACCTGCTGTTTTATTACCGCCCCCTGATCCGGCAATACATCCTGAATAAAATCCGTCGCTGCCTGTCTTCAAACGGATACCTGGTCACCGGCGAGGCGGAAAGAGAGATCGTGGCGAAAACGGAAGGCTTTCGCGCCGTCATGCCGCCGGCCGCCGTTTTTCAAAAAACCCGGGTGTTTGTTGCCGCCGAGCGCGCCGCTTCCCGGCCGTTCGCTCCGGATTCCGGGCCGGACCCGGAATGACGGTGTTTGTGTCTTGTCACGACCGGGGGCGATTTGTTTGATCATGAAAAATTAGAAACCATCGAAGGTGATGAATGAAATTGAAAGATATCGGAATCGGCATGCAACTGCGGATCGGCCTGGGCGGCATCCTGCTGCTGGTGTCACTTCTGGGGGCCATGGCATGGTTTCAGGCGGACATATTGTGGCAGGTGACACGGGACTTGTACAAGCACCCGCACACGGTCCGAAAGGCCATTGGCGAAATCCGGGCCGACGTCCTGTCCATGCAGGGCGGAATGAAAGACCTGGTGCTTGCGGACAATGATCCGGAAAGAGAGACCGTCATCCGGGGCGTGGATTTGGACGAGGCCGACGCCATGCGGCAGTTCGACGTCCTGTATGACCGCTATCTGGGTCCGCGGCATGATATCGATGCCGCTTATAATGAATTCATCCAGTGGAAAACCATTCGCGCGGAAACCCTGCGGTTGCTGAATTCCGGAAATGTCGCCGAAGCGATGTCCCGTATCAAGCCCGGTGGTCCCGGCAGCAGCCATGTAAAAACGCTGAAGGACCACATTCAGGAAATCAGCGATTTCGCCGCAAAAAAGAGCGATCAGTTTTACCAGTTCTCCCGAAAGGAGAAAGAGGTGCTGCAGTTGCGGCTCGGCGTCTTGATCGGCATCATACTTCTTACGTCGATGGGCCTGAGCTATCTGCTGCTCCGGGGAATCCGGACCCCGCTGAAGGACTTGATCTCTGCGGCGGAACAGTACCGCAACGGCAACCATGACACCCGCAGCCGGTATGTTTCCGCCAATGAATTCGGACTGCTTGCCGCCGCGTTCAACGATCTGGCCCAAACCGTTCAATTGGAATCCCAAAACAAGGAGCACGCCGTGCAAATGGCCGACGCCATGCTCCGGGAAGAAGCGCCGCGGCCTTTCTGCCGGGAGTTGTTAAAGGCACTGCTTCAGCACACCGGATCGCAGCTTGGGGCCGTCTATCTTCTGAACGAAGCCGGAACCGATTTCGAACATTTTGAATCCATCGGGATGGCGGCCCCCGGCCGCGCCTCCTTTTCCGCCGCGGCGCGCGAAGGCGAATTCGGCGCGGCACTGGCCACGCACCGGATCCAGCAGATTACGGATATCCCTGACGACACGCGGCTTGCCTTCACAGCCGTGGCCGGCAGTTTCATCCCCCGGGACATCCTGACCATTCCCGTTCTTTCGGGACAGGATGTTGTGGCCGTCATTTCCCTGGCCGGCGTCCGCGGCTATTCAAGTCAGGCGCTCCGGCTGACATACGACGTCCAGCAGATGATAAGCGCCCGGCTGAACAGCGTGCTGGCGTTTGACCGGATTCGCGCAGTTTCCGAAAAACTGGAGCACCAGAACCGGGAACTGGAAGCGCAGCAACACGAACTGATGGTGCAATCCGATGAACTGAGCGAGCAGAATATCGAGCTGGAACTGCAAAAAAAGCAACTGGACGAAACCAACCGCCTGAAAAACGCTTTTCTATCCAACATGAGCCATGAGCTGAGGACGCCCCTGAACTCGGTAATCGCCCTGTCCGGCGTATTGAGCCGCAGGCTCCGGGGCGCCGTGCCGGATGAAGAATACGGCTACCTGGAAGTGATCGAACGAAACGGCAGGAACCTGCTTTCGCTGATCAACGATATTCTGGACCTGTCGCGTATCGAAGCCGGCCGGCATGAGATCATGATCAACCGTTTCTCCGTCACGGAACTGGTTGACGATATCGTGACGACGATCGCTCCACAGGCGCGGGAAAAGGGCATCGCTCTGGTGAATGACGCAACCGCGGACCTGCCCACCATCCGCAGCGATTTCGCCAAATGCCGGCATGTTCTGCAGAATATCGTCGCCAATGCCGTCAAATTCACGGAAGCGGGCTCCGTTCGGATTTCCGCGGTGCAGGCGGATGACGCCGTTCAGATCGCGGTGGCCGATACGGGCATCAGCATCCCGGCCGATCAGCTTGCCTGCATTTTTGATGAATTCCGCCAGGCCGATGAAAGCACTGCCCGAAAGTACGGCGGGTCCGGACTGGGACTGTCCATTGCCCGGAAATACGCCACGCTCCTGCATGGCGGCATCGCGGTGGAAAGCACGCCCGGCAAAGGCTCGATCTTCACCTTCCGGCTGCCGTTTTCATTCGATGCGCCCGGCATGCAGGCGGCCGATGACCCATCCGGTTTTCCTGCCGTGGAACCGCCGCAGACAGGCACTGCGGACTGCCGGGGCAAATGTATCCTGCTGGTGGAGGACAGCGAGCCGGCCGTCATTCAGATGAGGGACATTCTTTCCGAATGCGGATGCCGCGTGCTGGTGGCGCGAAACGGCAAGGAAGCTCTGGAACGGATCGAAAATACCCTGCCCGATGCAATGATCCTGGACCTGATGATGCCGGAGGTGGATGGATTCGAAGTCCTGAAGCGGATTCGCGAGGCGGAGAAGACCTCGCGGCTTCCGGTGCTGATCCTGACGGCAAAGCATGTGACGGCCGAAGAATTGCATTTTCTGAAGGGAAACCATATTCACCAGCTCATTCAAAAAGGGGAGATCAACAAAGCCGGCCTGCTGTCGGCGATCGGGAAAATGGTGTTCCCGCAAGCCGAAAACCGGCTCCCGCAGCCCCCCTGCCCTGCCCCGGCATCCGCCCGCAATCCGGATTTTCCCGAATCCGGCAAGCCCGTTGTCCTGGTGGTCGAGGACAACCCCGACAACATGAAAACGGTGAAGGCGCTGCTTCAGGATACCTGCACCATCATCGCGGCCGCGGACGGCCGTCAGGGCGTTGACCAGGCCATGGCGCATGTGCCGGATCTGATCCTGATGGATATCTCGCTTCCCGTCATGGACGGCTTCAAGGCATTCGATGCGATCCGGAGCCTGGACGCTTTAAGGCATATTCCGATCGTCGCCCTGACGGCCGGAGCGATGAAAGGCAATCGGGAAACGATCCTGGCCCACGGGTTTGACGGCTTCCTGCCCAAGCCGATAGACCAAAGCCTGCTTGAAACGACCCTCCATGAAAAGCTGTCCCCCATAACACGGGCCGGCGCGCGAAAACAGGGATTTCACCTTAAATTATCCCGCCAAGACAAGGGGGCGACCAATGAAAATATTGGCCATTGACGACAACCCGGACAACCTGACGACGCTGAAAGCCGTTCTGTCGGATTCCTTTCCCGAAGCCTGCGTCCTGACCGCACCGGATGGTTATCGCGGCATCGAGCTGGTCCTGTCCGAAGATCCGGATGTTGTCCTGCTCGATATCGTCATGCCGGAAATGGACGGATTCGAAGTGTGCCGGAGACTCAAGGGGGACGAACGCCTGCTGCATATCCCGGTCGTCTTTCTGACCGCCCTGAAGACCGACCGGCTCAGCCGCATCCATGCCCTGAAAGCCGGCGCGGAAGGATTTCTGTCCAAACCGATCGATGAAGCGGAGCTGACGGCCCAGGTCCGGGCCATGTCCAAGATCAAAACAGCCGCGGTCCTGCAGCGGCGGGAAAATGAGCGGCTGACCATGCTGGTCGCGGAACGCACCCGCGAACTGGAGCAGGAGCTCGAATGGCGAAAGCTGATCGAGGCCGAGAAGTCGCAGATCGAAGCCCAGTTTCACCAGGCACAGAAGATGGAATCCGTCGGCCGCCTGGCCGGCGGGGTGGCGCATGATCTGAACAACCTGCTTTCCCCGATTCTGGGTTACGGCGAGATGCTTCTGGACGAATTCATCCCGGGCGACGACCGCAAGGAGTCCGTGGCGCAGATCGTAAGCGCGGGAGAACGCGCCCGGGATCTGGTCCGTCAGCTTCTGGCCTTCAGCCGCAAACAGGTTCTGGAGCTAAAGCCCCTCGATCTGAACGATACCATAAAAGACTTCCGAAAACTCCTTCGGAGAACGATCCGGGAAGACGTCGACATCCGGTTCGTTCCGGAACCGTCCATTCCGCGGGTATATGGCGATATCAGCCAGTTGGAACAGGTCATCATGAATCTTGCGGTCAATGCCCAGGACGCCATGCCCGATGGCGGGCGCCTGACCATCGAGACCGCCGTCACCCATCTGGACGCCGGGTACGCGGACGCGCTTCTCTGCGCCGCGCCGGGCCGGTTTGTCATGCTGGCAGTCAGCGACACCGGCCATGGGATGGACGATGAAACGCAGACACGGATTTTCGAGCCTTTTTTCACCACAAAGGAAAAGGGCAAGGGCACCGGTCTGGGTCTGGCCACGGTCTATGGCATCGTCAGGCAGCACGGCGGCTACATCCAGGCCACCAGTACGTCCGGGCAGGGCGCCATGTTCAGAGTTTACCTGCCCGCGATGGAAACTCCCGCGGACAATGCCGAAACAGCGGCGGCACCTGCGACGGACCAGCGCGGCGATGAAACCATTCTGCTGGTGGAAGACAGCGGAATGGTGCGCGATATGGCCAAAGCCATGCTCAAGCGCCATGGCTACACGGTGCTTGTCGCGGAGAACGGATCCGGCGCCCTGTCGGTTCTGGAAAACCATGTCGGGCCGGTGCACCTGCTCCTGACCGATGTGATCATGCCCGGCATGAGCGGCAAGGACCTGTTCGACATGGCCGTTGTACGGTATCCGGGCCTGAAGGTGCTCTACATGTCCGGATATATGGACAATGAGATCGCCCACCGCGGCGTGCTGAATGAAGGGGTGCGGTTCATTCAAAAGCCGTTCTCGGTGCGGGCACTGGCGGGCAAGGTGCGGGAGGCGCTGGGCGGGAGGTAGAAGATTGCGATATTTCAATCCCCTTTCCGGGGAAAGATGAGATGGCGCAGCCACCCTGTCAGTGTATTTTCTTTCAGGACCGCCCGGTCCCAGGCGGCAAGCTCCCCGGACAACCGGGAGTGGGCGGCGAACCAGTCCCCGCGGGTCCGCATTTCCTTTTCGGGGTCAAGATCCCTGATCACCCGGGCCGGGTTTCCGGCTGCGATCACGTTGGCGGGAACAGGGCCGACCACAACCGATCCGGCGCCGATGATGCTGTTTTCACCGATGCTGACGCCCTTGCAGATCATGGCCCGGTCCCCGATCCAGACGTTATCGGAAATGCTGACCGCAAGGCTCCTGCCGAAACCGGACCGGTCGTAAATCCCGTGCCAGTCCGAATCCGTAATATAGACGCCGCTGGCCATCATGCAATTGTCGCCGATCGTAATCCGGCTCCCGGAGCTGATCCTGACCCCCGGGCAGATCAGGCAGTAGCCGCCGATGGAAATCCCTCCCCCGCCTTCCTGAACCGACCATACCGAAAGGCGGATGAGCTGATCCCGGGTGGCGATGACGGTTGCAAAATCGCCAAGCGCGATCGGCCCGCCGAACACCTCGACATGCCAGGGCCCCATGAATGCATGCCCCTTGCCGAAGCGTTCAAAATGGGGCTGCAGGAAATGATCGGCGTAGCGGTTCTGAAACTTCAGGTAGGCTTTTTTCAATCCATAGGGCCGGTGATCCCTGCGCATGACCGCTTATTTCCGGGAACCGGCGGGATTCGGGTCTGAAGAACCCATTCCGGTAAACCCTTCCGGGCCCCAGGCCCGATGGCTGAACAGCTCCGATGCGGGCGTCAGGCCATAAAGGGCGTCCGCCGCCATCAGGACGACGGCGTTGGTCCAGGTGATCTTGTCTTCCGGCCATATGGTCATTTCCGGATAGGTATGGCCGCACCAGTAGGAGCCGTCCTCGTAGCGCTTGTCGCAGATCCAGTTGAACACGATCTGTGCAAGCCGGTGATTTCCCATGGCGCAAAGGGCAAGACACAGCTCCGAAGTTTCCGCGATCGTCACCCAGGGATGGTCCGACACGCAGCGAACGCCCTGGCCCTCCACCATGAATTTTTTCCAGAACCGGTCGATCCGGAGCCGCGCATCGCCGCCGGTAATGGCCCCTGCCAGAACGGGATAGAACCAGTCCATGGCATACCGGGACTTGGTCATGTTGAAATGGTGCGGCTTGTTGCGGATGGCGTCCCCCAGCCGGTCCAGGGCCTTCTGCCAGCAGGGAGCGACGGGATCGTCCAGAAGCCTTGCAATTTCAAGCGCGCATTTGATGCTCATGTAAACGGAACAGGAGCCGGTCAAAAGCGCCATGGGGTCCAGGCGGCCTTCGGGGCTGAGGGCCCAGTAAATTTCCCCGCCCGGAGCCTGAAGGCGAATCGCAAAATCGACGGCCGATCGCACCACCGGCCAAAGTGCTTTCAAAAACGCCGCATCCCCTGTCACCAGATAATAATGAAAGAGGCCGACGGCAATGTAGGAAGACTGGTTGGCGTCCTGGGTCCTGTCTTCCGCGACACCTTTTCGGTATGCGGCATACCAGCTTCCGTTTTCAAGCTGGTTCCGGGCCATCCACTCGAACGCCCGGCGGGCTTCGGTCAAAAACCCGCCGGTGACAAGCCCCATGGCCGCCTCGACATGGTCCCAGGGGTCGGTTTTGTCATCCGGGCTCCAGGGAATTTCTCCGCCCGGCAACTGGGTGTTTGCAATCAATCCGGCAATGGCGCCGATGTCGATGGACAATCGCTCCGCAGCGCCGGTAACAACCTGCTTCATAAAAAAACCTCACTGTTTTATCCCATGAACACGGAGAGCACGTCCTTTCGCGCATTCACATGCTGGATGGTGACCTGTATCTGGTTTTCAGGCTTGAGCTCGATCCTGCTGGAGATTGCAAGATCGCATTCCAGCATGTACTCCGGCATCAGAATCTGGTAGGCGTTTCGCCTTTTGCCGATGACGACGGCCTCTTCCTTCTGGCCGATCCGGGATTCCAGGTATTTAAGGATCCAGTACCGGTTCCGCTGGGTTTGCATCCGGGATACCTTGAGCATCGGCTCCTGGAGCCTCTGGATGATCTGGTCGATTTCCCGGGCCGAGTACGGGGCTTCCTGTCCGAAAACCGAGCGGATCTGCCGCTGGGTGACCAGATCGTAATATTTCCGGATGGGGGATGTCGCAGTGACATAAGCATCCATGCCCAGTCCCGAATGACGCTCGGCCTGATTGAGCAGCATGAAGCGGCTCAGAAGCCTTCGCTGCATGTAATTCTGGAACAGCGTGCCTTCACATCCCTTGTAGAGACGGTCCCGGGGCCCGGGCTGGGACCGGAAGACGGCGGGAACGCCGCGGCCGGACAGAAATCCGGCCATCAGCCAGTTGGCCATGATCATGATTTCGGACACCATCATCCGGCCGGGG
>JBBIPX010000080.1:0-15791 GCA_037442625.1 Desulfobacteraceae bacterium | reverse complement strand
TTAGGGTGATTTTAAAAAATAATTCGTGTGATCCAAGACTTTTGAAATTACCTCAGAAGTCATCATCGATTAATCAATGGAGATGCAAGGGATTTGTCATTTCTAAATGACGAATCCGTTCATCTGGTTGTAACATCACCTCCCTACTGGAATTTGAAGCGATATCAGGAAAATCCCGACCAACTGGGACACATTCCAATGGGTCAAAATTTTTAGGGAAACCTTACGAACCCAATGCGATCATAAAAAACGATATTGAGTTCATCCTCATGCAACGAAAACCCGGAGGATACAGAAAACCCACAGAGGAGCAAAGAAAGTTAAGCAAAATCGATAAAAAGGATTTCGACACTTGGTTCAGACAAATCTGGACGTTCACGGGCGCATCAACAAAAAAACACCCCGCTCCATTTTTCCGCTTTAATTGGCCGCGCGTCTTGTGAGAATGTTCTCCTTTCATGGGGATACGGTTTTGGATCCTTTCTGACGCAGGATCAGATGGCGGAATTATACAACAAGGCAAAAATCCACAATCAATGAGCATATCAAGAACGTCTATCAGGAAGGAGAACTCACCGAAGATGCCAGTATGAGAAAATTCGGAATTTCCGAATTTTCTACCAAGCGGTGTCTGTCGGGGGCAAGGGTGGCGGCAGGGAATCACCGATGCTTTCTATTGGCAAAGATTGCCAGAGATGTTATATTGATAATGAATCCAGTCAATAAGGAGGCATCACCATGGCAACGCTGAACGTATCCATGCCCGATGAGCTGCGGGCGATTATCGAATCCCGCGTCAACACGGGAGAGTATCAAAGTGCCAGCGATTATTTGCGCGACCTCATAAGGCACGACCGCGAAGAAATAGACCGGCTCTTGATGGAAGGGCTTGATAGCGGCAAATCCGCCCCGCTTGACATATCGGCACTGCAAAAAAAGCCCAGGCCTTACTTCAAAAAGAACAAGGCCAATAAATGCCCGCAATCGTGATAACGCCTGCCGCGGAAGCCGATTTTCCTAACCAACAGAGCTTTTCAAGCTATGCCGGATTGATCAGACGCAAATAGCGCGCTCCTCATCCGAAGTGTTGTGCGAGAGAACTGCAGCTTCACCATTCCTTGACTTTCAAAGACTTGTAACATTGATACCCCGGTGCGTGAACTTCTCTGCAAAAATTGCGATAGGGATAGGCCAGTTCTTTGTCGCCTGCTCCCAGGGCCGTAAAGACCAGGGTCCGACGGCGCCCCCATTCGGCCTGATTGAACATCATACATGACCTTGCCAATTCCTCCTGTCCCTTCGGCGTCGGGTCCGGCACGTCCTTGCCGTTAATCTTTTTTAAAGCGCCATGATCCACTGCGGTGAGACCGGAGGCATGGCCCGCCTCATGAAGCAGGATCACCGTTTGAAGTTTGGCGGCAACGGCCTTTCGCACGTTGGGGTCAACAAGAAGCGCCCAGGCTTTGTTGGCATCTTCATAGTTGATCTGCGATGCCGGGCCTTTTTCTCTCAGTTCACGCCCCTCCGCCGAATCCGGCTTGAGGATGGCCGTATCGAGCCAGGCAAAATCCTCATCGATGCGGAGTTGAATCCGCGCCGGGACAACATAAATATTGTGGTCCTCCTGGAATCCGGGTGCCGGGCTTTCCGAAGGGCTATCCTTCCGGACGATGATTTTTCTTGCAAGAACCGGATGGGCTTCATATTCCGGATCATTGAAATTCACCTTTTCGCCTGCTGAAGGATCCGCGCCGGGCTCCACCATCGTATCGTTGAGACGATAGGTTTTAAACCCACCCGTGACCTTCTCCCACTTGGCATCCGGAAAGATGTTATCCGTATCGATAATGAACATTTCCTTGGTTTTGGGACTGAGGCGCACAAACTCCCTGCCGCCCTTTGCGTTGGTCACCACGAGCCCCCGGTATTCGTCGTAAAGTGTGATGCCGTCCCCTTTGGCATCCTGCCCCTCGATGGTTTCATCATCTAAGTCCCCGGGCTTGCCTTTGGTGTCTTCAGGCTTCCAGGAATCGCCAATGCGGTTGGCATCGTCATCCCGGGGGATATCCAGATCCGGTGTTTCCTTGCCCTGAATTCTGACCTTCAGATCGCGCCCGGCCTCGTCACGTGCAGTGATACGCAGCGTCCCCCACGCCCCGTAGTCGTGGCTGTGAACCTTGAACATCACTTCCTGCACCGAAGCATCCGTTTCAAGATGCGTCCGGTCTTTGTACAGAAGCCCGCCGCTCTTCGGGAAGTCCTTCTCGCGGAAGCGCAGGCCTTCCCCCTCTCCGGCATTCTTGGGCCAGTTTCCGCAGATGCCCTTGTTTTTGGAGACATAAGGAAGCGATATGTTCAGATACGCCTGGCGAAGCGTCTTCTTGTCGCCTTTCTGATGAACCGTGGCTGTTACGGTCAGCGGATTTATGCCGGGCTCTTCGGGATCATCGATGTTCCCTTCGGGGAGCCAGTTTTCGTACCGGGCTACATCCACGGTGACCTCAGTCGGATCGGGCGCTTCCCGGGTGAGCGACCAACTGAGCGTGACAATTCCTTTCTTCGGGTATGCATACTTCCGGGGAGAGTATCGTTCGGGATATTCAATCCAGTCCGTTACATCCATGGTGTACCTGGCCTCACCCGATGCCAGGCCCGGTTTGTTCCAGTTGACCTTGCCTTCAAGCATCCTGGTAAAATCGGCACTGTCGATGGCCGCATGAAGCAATTGATCGCATTTTGCTCCGGGATGCCCGATGGACTCGACCTTGGGATGGTTTTCCGTCGGAAGGTTGGGATGTGAGCATTCATCACGGGTGAAAGCCTTACCTTTCATGATATTTTCGCATCCGTCCATGGAAGGGTCTATGATGATGGTTTCTTTATTCTCAAAATGCGCGTCGGGTCCTCTGGATAACCGCTTGGCTTCAGGTGGCGTCTCCCGAGTCCACGTGGCTTCTTCCACATTCGTGCAGGGGCTGCCGCCGTATTTCGGGTTGTAGGTTTGTTTGAAATTCTTCATTCCACTGCCGCTGTTTGTAAACGATGCGCGGCTGCTGATCTTTTCAAGAAACGGATACTCTTTGTCGTCCTTCTTGCCCCAGGTTATCCGAAAGCGTGTCTCGCCTGAGTATTCCAGCGACAGGCCGTCGGTCGCCTGCAATCCGATATCGGAGGTGCCGATGCCCGGAGGGCTTTCAATCCCTTGGTAGCTGTAACTTGCCTGCGATTGCGCCTTCATATTCACGGAGAGGACAATCTCTTCATTTTTCTTGTCCGGAGCCGCTTTCCCATCAGATTTCCTGCCCTGCCCGTAGGCCTTGGACATGGATTCACCCCAGTCCGACAGCGCCTTCTGCTCTTCAGGTGAGGGCATCTGCCCCTGCTGCATCTTGTCTATGATTTTCTGGATATTGGACGGTATTTGCGGTGCCTGCGATCGAACAACTTGAGAAAAAATGAACACAAAAAGAAAGATCAAAGTGATTGCGATGGTTCGTTTCAAGATCACATCCTTTTGCCGATATTTGCAGATTGTTAATCCGGATTGGCTGGCAGGAAATCGCTTTTTGACGATTTTTGTGTATCAGGTATGGCGGTTCGGGTCAAGAATGGCCTTTTGTTCTGATGGACCTTATTTCGGTTGACGTTTCGTGACGTGGGTCATGGTTTCGAACACACCAGTGCCCCGGAAGTCATTTCAGCCAAGAAACCATTGCCACGCAAGGAAGATCCCCATGCCTGCCACGATGGTTGCCAGAAGGTTTTTTGTCCACCATCCGACAGCAAAGGCGCCGATGCCTCCGATCAGGTAGGGATTTTCCATAGAGACCATCTGGGCCTTGCCTGAAGGATAGATAATGGCCGGCAGTATGATGGCGGAAAGGACTGCCGGCGGCACATAGGCGAGCATCCTTTCAAGCAGTTTCGGAAATTCCACGCGTCCGGATGCCGGGTGCATGATATAGCGTATGAAAAATGTAACGCCTGCCATTCCTGCCACAAGATAAACTTCGTTCATCGACTGCAATTCCTTTCACACATGAGTTCCACGATTATGCCGGTGGCAACGCCTGAAAGGGCGGCGATCATCAGACCGATTTTGTGGGGAAGGCTGTTAGTCATCAGGGCAACACTGCCCGCCGTGATGACCGAGGCCCACATGGGGCTTTTTGTCAGGTAGGGGATCACCATGCCGATAAATGTGGCGGGCATTGCAAAATCAAGCCCCAGGGTTGCGATTCCGGGAAATGTTTTTCCCATGGTCAGTCCGACCAACGTGCACAAATTCCAATTGGAATACATAAAGACCATGGAGCCAAGATTATAAAAATGCTTGTGATCCGAATTGTCTTTTTTGCGGTATCTTCTGATTGCAACGGCAAAGGTTTCGTCCGTAAGGCCGAAGCTCAAGACGATTTTCCAGAAACGGGGGAGCGTTTTATAATAGGGAACCATTGAAGCACCGTACAAGAGGTGTCTTAGATTGACAATTAAGGTTGTGATGACGATGATCGGCCATGCCGTACCGATGGCGACCATCCCGGCAGCGATAAATTGGGAAGCGCCGGCAAAAACGAAAACGGACATTCCCATGGCCGCCCAGAAGCTCAGTCCTGCCGTCCCTGCCAGGGTTCCGAAAATAATGCCGAAAGGTGCGGCGCCAACCACCAGGGGGAAGGTGTCTCTGGCGCCGGCAAAGAACTCTGCTGAAGGTGAACCGCGAGTTTCAGCAGCAGTGGTTTGCATCTGTGACGGTTGCGGGGGTTCCATGGTAAAATTTCCTTTGGCCCACATTGGCCTCCCGGGCATTTCTGCCCATCACAAACTTTTCTTGTAATTCAATCCTGTCTATTGTACTCATTAACGATCATTTGGTTGTTATGCTATTGCTTAAACGTTATAGTGTCAATATAATTGTTATATGGAACAGTCAATAGAAGCAATTTCTTCAAATCTCAAATGGTATCGTGAAAGTCGGAACCTGAGCCTGGACCAACTTTCGGAGCTTACGGGCGTCAGTAAAAGCATGCTCAGGCAGATAGAAACCGGCCAATCGAATCCGACCATTGCCACCATCTGGAAAATTGCAAACGGACTTCGCGTCTCGTTTACGTCGTTACTTAAAAAATCGACAATCGCAGCAAGTGTAAAGTCCTTTTGTGAAGAAAAGCCGTTGACCGCCGAATCAGAGCATTACCGCGTCTTTCCTTTGATACCGTTCGACCCTCAGCGTCCCCATGAAATGTATTACATTGAAGTTGATCCCGGGACCGTTTTCCATGGGGAACCCCATAAAGGCAATGTTTATGAGTATGTATTTGTTACCGGGGGATCGCTTGAAATCGTTGTGGATGGAAAAGCCTTCCGGGTTAATGAAAAGGAATTTCTTCAGTTTCAGGCGGATTGCCCCCATGAATACCGGTGTTCGGGAAACACCATGACAACGGCCATCATGCAGATCAGCTATAGTATCTGAAGCCCTGGCGATTAACGGATAAAGATAAACTGGGTAATGAAATTCCAAACCGTTTTTTGAATTCCACAGGAGGGATAGAGCATGAAATATCGATTATTGGGACAAACCGGACTCTATGTTTCGGAGCTGTGCCTCGGCACCATGACCTACGGCAGCGCCGGGTTCTGGGAAATCATGGGCGGACTGGACCAGGCGGCGGTAAGCGCGCAGGTCAAATACGCCTATGATCGGGGCATCAATTTCATCGACACCGCCAATGTTTACTCTCTGGGCCAGTCGGAGCAGATGGTCGGGCAGGCCATCCGGGACCTTGGGCTGCCGCGCGACGAACTGGTGATCTCCACCAAGGCCACCGGAATCATGAACGATCTGCCGAACGGCAGGGGCCAGTCGCGGTTTCATCTGATGAACGCCGTGGACGACAGCCTGCGGCGGCTCAATCTGGACCATATTGATCTGTACCTGCTGCATGGACTCGATCCCCTGACCCCGCTGGAAGAGGCGCTGGGTGCTTTAAACGATCTGGTTCGCTCCGGCAAGGTGCGCTACATCGGATTGTGCAATATGGAGGCCTGGCAGATCATGAAGGGGCTGGCCATTTCCGAAAAGCGGAACTGGGCGCGCTTTGCCGCGGTTCAGGCCTATTACACCATCGCCGGCCGCGATCTGGAGCGGGAAGTGGTGCCGCTCATCCGCGATCAGGGATTGGGACTCATGGTCTGGAGCCCACTTGCGGGGGGTCTGCTCTCCGGCAAATTCAGAGCCGACGGCAAGGGTCCCGGCGAGAGCCGGCGCAGCAAGTTTGACTTTCCCGTGGTGGACAGGGAGCGCGCCTTCCGCTGTATCGATGCCATGCGGCCCATGGCGGAACATCGCGGCATATCGGTTGCCCGCATCGCCCTTTCCTGGCTCCTGGCGCAGGAGCCGGTTTCCTCGGTGATTGTCGGGGCCAGAACCATCGATCAGCTCAAGGACAATCTGGAAGCCGCGGAAGTGGCCCTTTGCGCAGAGGAACTGCGGATTCTGGATCAGGTCAGCCTGCTTCCGGAGGAATATCCGGGCTGGATGCTGGAAAGGCAGAAGCAGTACCGGGCAGAGGTTCCGGAACGAAAAGGATAGAAAATAGCGCTCGATTTTTGTGATCGCATGAGCAAAAAATGAAAATTTCCGCTGCCGGTTTTTTCTTGACGGTATTCATATTTGTCCTTATAGTTACAATATGGCTAAGATGTAATTATAATATAACTATTTTTGTTTCGGGAATAATTCCGGGCGTTCCTTGTTTTATTTCAGACTTTATGAAAGCATGCCACGGATTTCAGGCCATATCGAAGGACAAAGAAAATGCGCTACGGAGAGACAGGTTTCAATCTGGAAATTGATTTAACCCGAGGAACGATTGAACGGGTGGAAACCGACCCGGGATTAACAGAACTATATCTCGGGGGGCTGGGCACCAACGCCAAGATCATGTGGGATAGGGTGCCTCCGGAAGCCGATCCCTTTTCCCCTGAAAATATCCTGATATTCAGCACCGGTCTGTTATGCTGCTCGCCGGCTCCCGGCGCAAATCGCACCATAGTCACCACTTATTCTCCCCAGACCAAGCTGTTGGCCTATTCGATGATGGGGGGCGTTTTTGCGCCGGAATTGAAGTTTGCAGGTTATGACAAGATCATCTTTCGCGGCAAGTCCCCCGGCCTGGTGTATATCTGGATACACAATGACAAGGTTGAAATACGCGCCGCCGAGCATCTCCGCGGCAAAGGCGCTGTTGAAACCCAGGAACTGATTCGAAAAGAGCTGAAGGTGCCGGACGCGCAGGTTGCGGCCATCGGCCTGGCCGGTGAAAATCGGGTCTTCATGGCTTCCATCGAGCAGGGCAGGTCCAGCGCCAGTCGGCTCGGCGTCGGCGCAGTTATGGGGGACAAGGGAATCAAGGCCATCGCGGTACGCGGAACCAAGGACGTCAATATCGCCCGGCCTGCCGAATTCATGAAGCTTTGCGACGAAGTGATGGGATATATAAAATCCCGGGAGGACAAGCCGGTTCCCGGAGTGATGCCCATTCTTGCCGGTCTTGGATCGCCGCAGGAGATGAAACACGTTGACGAGAAATGGCACACCGAAAATTTCATGTGGGGGAATGCCCGCGTTCGCAGGAAAAACTTCTGGACCCCGGAGATCGAAGAGAACTGGAAAGCCACACAGTTAAGCGCGCGAAAGCGCCTGATCAGTTGCTACAACTGTCCGATGAAATGCGGAGCAACCATTTCCCTTCCCGGGATGTCGACCTACATGATGAAATGCTTCTCGAAACTTACCTATTCCATGGCGGCCTATGTGGATTCCCTGGATTTTGGTTTTAGAATCGCACAGCGCGCCACGGAGTACGGTGTGGACGGATTCTCGATGCCGCAAACCATGGCTTTTGCCGTTGAGCTGAAAGAAGCCGGTATTTTGACCGACGCGGACTTTGCCGGTTGCCCGTCCGACAACGAGGGAAGGTTTTACTGGCTTCTGGACAGAATTGTCCGGCGGGAAGGAATCGGGGATATCCTTGCCGACGGCACGTACTGGGCGGCTCAAAAGATCGGCAAGGGCGCAGAGGCGTTTGCGCACAACAATATCAAGAAACATGAGCAGTTGCCGCTCAAGCTGTCCATGCTTAATCCAGTGTATTACCTCATGTATTGTACCGGTGAGAAGATGAACATTACCCAGATCGAGGGGCAGTTTCCCCAGTCGCCTTTCCCCACGATGGCCGAGCGAGAGGACTTTATCCGGGATTGGATCCAGGTTCCGGATGAAAAATTCAAGCGGTATCTGCTGGACTGGGAACTGCGCGGAGAACGCTCGAACCCCTATTACCCGACGCCTGAAATGGCCACCGACATCGTGGACTGGCAAGAGATGATGCACTTCATCGACGACTCCCTCGGGATGTGCGCCGGGTTGTCCTCGTTTCCCCTCAAACCGCCCTATCATATCCACAATTACCCGCGTTTTATCTCGGCGGCGACCGGGATCGACATGGATGAAGAAAAATTAAAGACAATCTACCGGAGGACCCGGAATCTGGTGAGGGCCGTTAATGTCAGGAGGGGTTTGCGGCGGGCGGATGAGAAGCCGCCCGAAGACCATTGGAAAAAAAGATTTCCCGAGCTTGAAGAAAATCTCCTGGATACGTACTACAAGTTCAAGGGCTGGAACAGTGAGGGGATTCCGACCCGCAAGACCCTGCGGGAATTGGATCTGGATTACGTTGCCGAAGACTTTCTGAAGCGGGGCATTCTGACGGACGCCGAAGCCGCTCCCGCCATAGCGGATACGGCGAAAACAGAAAAATAAACAAGGTGATCGCGGGGTGACCGTCATGGGCGAGAAAAAAAAGAAGACAATCAAAACCATAAAAATCGATCTGGATAAATGCAACGGTTGCAGGGCTTGCGAGGTGATCTGCTCCGCCTTTCACGCAAACCCGAAATACAGCAGCAATAATCCGGCAAGGTCTCGTATCCGGATGATTCGCGAGCCCATAAGAGACATATATGTTCCCGTATACGCGGGTGAGCAGGCCAAAGCCGAATGTATGGGCCGGGACAGGTATGCGATCGGTGGAAAGGAATATGACGAGTGCGTTTTTTGCAGGGCTTCCTGCCCGTCCAGGGACTTGTTCCGGGAACCCGATTCCGGTCTTCCCCTCAAATGTGATATGTGCGAAGGCGAAATAGAGCCTTTGTGCGTCAAATGGTGCATCACGGGGGCACTGACGTGCGAGGAAAGGGAGGAGGACGCGGCCGAGGAGGTGAATATGGCGGATGTGGGGGCAGGGCTGGAATCATTGATAGCAAAATACGGACTGGAGAAGATAGCCGATGCCGTTGCCCGAATATCGAGAAAGGGCTGAAAACCTGGTTGCACGGGGGGGCCATCGGGACGCCGCTGATTGGAATTTTTCAAAAAATATTGCCTGAATAATACTTGAAAGACATTATTCACATGTTAAATAACATATGTGACAGACCGCCAAGCAATAATAAAAAATGTCCGGTGCGAAATAGGGATATAACGGTATCCTTTGAAGCAGCGCAAAAAATCATTTTAAATTCGATAAGTCCTCTGAACGCTGAAAATATTTCCATCATGGAAGCATCCGGACGCGTTTTATACGAGGACGTCGTATCGGATATCATGTTACCCCGCGTGGACGATTCCGCAATGGACGGGTATGCGATCATTGCAGCGGACACAAAAGGGGCATCCAAAAAAAATCCCGCAACGCTTCGGATCATCGGAGAGATACAGGCAGGCGGATCCGTTGGCGGTAAACATGTTTCAAGAGGCACGGCCATAAGAATAATGACCGGTGCTCCGATACCGGAAGGGGCGGATTCGGTGGTTCGGTTTGAAGATACGGCGGAAGACGCCGGTTATGTGAAGATAGTAAGTGAAACGGCTAAAAGCACCAATTACAGATTTGCGGGAGAGAATATCAAAGTCGGAGACAGGGTACTGCAAAAAGGAGACCGGTTGAGATCCGCGGATATCGGCATACTTGCGTCGCTGAATTATCATGCGGTGAAAGTATACAGGCAGCCGACCGTTTCCATTATCTCCACGGGCGATGAACTGGCCGACATCGGCGAGGAAATTCAAATCGGACAGACCAGAAACGTCAATGTGTGCACCTTATATTCGGAAGTGAAAAGATATAACGGTCTTCCGGATTATCTGGGCATTGCCAAAGACACGGTGAAAGATACGAAGGAAATATTTTTAAAAGCCATGGAATCCGATGTCGTCATTTCCACGGGCGGCATTTCCATGGGAAAGTACGATTTTGTCAAAGAAGTTTTTTCGGAACTGGGCATAAAAATACGATTTGAACGGGTCAACGTCAAACCCGGCAGTCCCTGCACATTCGGGGAAAAAGGCGATAAACTGTTTTTCGGCCTGCCGGGCAACCCAGTCCCCACGCTTACTTCATTCATTCAATTTGTGAGGCCGGCACTGCTCAGGCTGATGGGAGCAAAAAAGATAGAAAAACCGCTCGTACACGCGTTTCTGGAAGAGGATATCCGTTCAGCCGGGGTTCATCATATGGTGAGGGGGTATTTTACCATTAAAAACAATGAATTCCATGTTTCGACTACGGGGAATCAAAAGCCGTCCATACTGCGTTCAATGAGCGCCGCGAACTGTCTGATAATCATTCCGGAAACCGTAACCAGCGTTAAGGCCGGAGATAAGGTTTCGGTTCAATTGATCGATCATTATGAGATATAGCAAAATTAAGAGTAGTCTGGGGCGGAACCGTGGAAAATATGCAGACGCATGAGAAGACAAGCTTGCTTATCTCCGAGAAAGTTGCGCTTCTCATGGAGGACCGACGGATCCTGACTGCGGAACTGCAGCAGGCGATCCACCGTGCCGAGACCACAGGGGAGAAGTTCATCAATACGTCAACCGGTCGGTCTCTAGCTTTTTTTCGGCCCGGAAGGGTCACCTATTGGGTGGAATACAGTCGGGTCGGTGAAGATTTTCAGATTCATAGCGCCTATTCCCACAGGATGGAAATGAAGAGAGGCTGAGGGCCATGATGGAAAAAATGGAGTCCGGCGGTGACGGCGGATGGATTTGCAATAGGTGCAAGACGCGCCTGGAAGTCAATAAGGTCAGGCTCCAGTATTCCAGAGTTATCTTCGCCCTTGATCTCCCCGTGTGCCCCGTGTGCGGGATCATACTCATATCGGAGGCGCTGGCGACAGGAAAAATGGCCGAGGCGGAGCAAGTTCTTGAAGACAAGTAGCCCGGGTCGTATCTCTCCGGCGGCGGCCTTATCCCGTTCCACGGGACTGATACTACTCCAATAATTGAACATGGACCATCGAACCCTCTGAAAGACAATCCTGTCCTTCAGGTATCGAGACCACTGCCGTGGCTTTGGCTATCGAACTCAAACGGCTGCGCTTTTTCATCGGATGGAAGCTCGGCAATCCGTCGCCGAATTCAAGCGTGCCGAAGAAAAAATCAGTCCAGTCGGACTTGCCGCCCCCGAGTTCAGATGCAAGCCTGGCGGTCATCACGGACAGGCCCGGGGGTTTATGACCGGAAAGCGCCAGGATACCGGGCAAGGCGATTTGCAGGAACCCCATCAAATTGGAAGGGGGCCCCCCGGGCAGAATGAAAACGGGTTTATTCTCCAGGAGACCGAACCCGACTGCCTTGCCCGGCCCGATGCGAATCCGGTGAAACACCTCTTTCCACCCAAGCCCTTCAAGTACCTGAGCCACCATGTCATAGTCTCCGGTCCATGCCCCGCCGCTGGTTATAACGGCGTCCGTTTCATCCGAAAGCAGCCTTAGCGTGCTGAAAATCGCTTCATAATCGTCCTTTACAATTGTCATGCGATGCTTGATGTTATATTTGCTGCACCACCCCGCCAGGGTAATGATATTGCTTGCGTATAGCTGGCCATCGGCAAGGGGGTTGCCCGGTTCGACGAGTTCATCGCCGGTTCCGATAATTCCTACCACGGGTTTTCTAAAGACGGGGATACTACTGTGCCCGGCCGCTGCAAGAAGACCTGCCATAACAGGTGATATTTGTTGGCCTGACCGGAGGATGCATGTCCGAAATCTCACATCGCCGCCGGCCTGCAAAATATTTTTGCCAGGTTTGATGGAAGTCTCTATCAGCAGATGATCGCCGCTTGGTTGCACAAATTCTTCGGCTACCACGGCATCGGCGCCGGTCGGGATGCGGGCACCCGTCAATACCCTTACCGCTGTCCCCGATTTTATCCGGATATCCCTTTCGCCTCCCGCAGCCATGGAACCCAGAACCCGCAATTTGACGGGGAATTCGGCGGACGCATCCGCCAACTCACGGGATAACACGGCGTATCCGTCCTTGCGGGAGGCATCCATGGATGGGGAATCCACCCGAGCAAGGAGATCCGAGGCCGCTGTTCGGCCGACACTGTCAACCAGAGAAACGGTTTCGACAGAGAGCGGCTTTATATACTCCAGGGTTAAATCCATCGCCTCGTTCAGGCCAAGAGACATGTCACTCATGATAACCTCGATTTTGAATACTGTTTCAATCCCCCGCCCGATTGCAGCGGATCGCCATCCAAGATATATTTAATAAAGCCGAAGTCAACAGAATTTCTTTGATTTTTGTAATTGTCCGGTGTCAGTGATAAATTTTTTCCGATCATGAAAATTGACTTTTTACAAGCCCATCAATCTTAATAAACTGTAAATATGAAAAAAACCTCGGGCCGCGGATATTTTATAAAATATGCTTTTTCGCTTGACATGTAGTTATGATATAGCTACTTTATAATTATTCCTTAAGCAGCTTAACCCATCGCAGTAAGGGAGAAGACCGTTTCCAGCCAGCCTGTAACCCATGATTCATCTAAAAATTCCAGGGATTCAGGCAATAAGAAGGAGTTAATAATGAGATACGCGGAGACAGGATATAATTTAGAGATTGATTTGGCGACGGGAAACATTGAACGGGTGGAAACCGACCCGAAGATGATGGAAACCCATCTCGGCGGGCTTGGCACCAGCGTCAAGATACACTGGGACAGGGTTCCGCCTGAAGTCAAGCCATTTGATCCTGAGAATCTACTGATATTCAGCACCGGTCTTTTAAACGGCACGCCCGCATTCAGCGCCAACCGTACCGTCGTTACCTTTGTTTCTCCTCAGTCGAACTACTTGGCATATCCCATGATGGGTGGATTTTGGTCGGCGGAATTGAAGTATGCCGGCTATGACAAGGTGATCTTTCGCAACAAGTCCCCCAAGTGGGTCTATTTATGGATATACAATGACAAAATAGAATTGCGGGATGCCTCTCATTTGCAGGGCAAAGGCGCTCTTGAAACGCAGGATCTGATTCGACAGGAGCTCAATGAGCCGAAAGCCCAGGTGGCGGCTATCGGCCTGGCCGGCGAGAATCGGGTCTTCACGGCTTCCATCGAACAGTCCAGATCGAGCGCCAGCAGGCTCGGCGGCGGCGCCGTCATGGGAGACAAGATGATAAAGGCCGTTGCGGTCCGAGGGACCAAGGATGTCAACCTTGCCCGGGGGGAAGAGTTCATGGAGCACATGAAAGGCGTGACGGAATACATCAATTTCCGGAACGCAAATCCCATCAAGGATGTCATGACAATTCTATCCGGAATCGGCTCCCCCCAGGAGATGGTCCACACCGATGAGAAATGGCACACGGAAAATTTTGCCTGGGGAAATGCGCGCACCCGCAGAAGAGACTTCTGGACCAAGGAAAACGAAGAGAACTGGACGACGACGCAAAAGGGTGCGATACACAGGCTCATCAGTTGCATGAACTGTCCGCAGCATTGCGGGGCATTGGTTTCCCACCAGGAAGGTCCCCGCTACATGATGAAATGTTTCGGGAAGCTGACCTACTCCATGGCGGCGTATATTGATGATCTGGGGTTTAATTTCAGAATCCTTCAAAAGGCTACGGAGTACGGCGTGGACTCATTTTCGACGCCGCAGATTCTGGCCTTCGCCGTCGAGCTCTATGAAGCCGGTATTTTGACCGATAGAGACTTTGCAGGGACGTCCGAGTATGAAGCATGCCCGTCCGATAAAGAGGGAAGATTCTTCTGGCTGCTGGACAGGGTCGTTCGCCGGGAAGGCATCGGAGATGTCCTTGCAGACGGCGTTTATTACGCGGCCCGAAAAATCGGCAACGGCGCGGAAGCATTCGATCACAACACCATCAAGAAACACGAGCAGCTACCTCTCAAGCTGGGAATGATGGATCCCCTCTACTACCTCATGTATTCCACCAACGAGAAGATCAGCATCACCCAGATCGAAGGGCAATGGCCCCAGACGCCTTTCCCCACGCGGGAACAAAGAGAGGATTTTGTAAGGGACTGGCCCCAGCTTCCGGATGACCATTTCAAGCAATACCTGCTGGACTGGGAGCTGCGCGGGGAAAACTCCAATCCGCACTATCCGACCCCCGACATGGCCGCCGAAATCGTGGACTGGATGGAAATGCTGCATAACATCGATGACGCCGTCTGTATTTGCGCCGGCATGTCATCCTTTTGCCTGAAACCGCCGTATCACATCCACAATTACCCGAAATTGATCTCGGCGGCGTCCGGGTTGAACCTGGATGAAGCCGCTCTAAAGAAAATCGTCAACAGGAGCCGCAACCTGCACAGGGCATTCAATAATAGAAGGGGCATGACGCGGGCCGATGAGAAGCCCCCCCAGGACCATTGGAAAAGAAGATTTCCCGAACTCGAAGAACAGATCTTGTCCACGTATTACAAATTCAAGGGATGGAATATGAACGGTGTCCCCACGAGAGAAAAACTGACGGAACTGGATCTGGGTTATGTCGCCGACGATTTGGAAAAGAGAGGGATATTGAAAGATGGCCAAGATTAAAAAGAAAATCAGAACGATCAAGATTGATGCCGATAAGTGCAACGGCTGCCGGGGATGCGAGATCATCTGCTCCGCCTATCACGCAATCCCGAAATACAGCAGCAACAACCCGGCAAGGTCCCGTATTCAAATAATCACCAACCGGCTGGAAAACAAATGGCTTCCGGTATTTGCGGGTGAGTATGCTCCGGCCGAGTGCATGGGCCGGGACAAATATGTGATTGACGGAAAGGAATATGACGAGTGTGATTTTTGCAGGGCTGTCTGCCCGTCCAGGGACTTGTTCAAGGAACCCGATTCCGGTCTTCCGCTCAAATGCGATATGTGTGAAGGTGAAGAAAAGCCGCTTTGTGTCCAGTGGTGCCTCAATGATGTCCTGATTTACGAAGAAAGGGAAGAGGAAGTTGAGGAAGCCGTGAGGATGGAGGATGTCGAGGTCAGATTGGCATCCATTATAGATAAATATGGGCTGCAGAAGGTAATGGACTCCGTTGCCCGTTTATCAAAGAAGGCTTGAATCTTTAAGTCGAAAAAGAGGATCAATAAAAACAGTGGAAACAGTCGCCCCCTTCATAGAGGTTACCGACGAGATAAGGCAGGCCGCGGAAAAATCTTCAAGCTTTGCTACCAATGCGGAAAATGTGATACGGTCTGCCCATGGAACCGGGTTCGCGCCTTCAGCATGCGCAGGATAATTGGGAGTTTCCACATCGGCCGTGGCCAAGATTTTGATGAGGAGAAAAGTCCAATTAGTCAACAACGTCCCGTACTCGCGATCGGATACGCAGCCGATATGGACCGGGTAACCCCCATGCCCGGGGCGGGCACAACGAAGGATGAAAATGGATTTGTTGCAA
>JBBIPX010000079.1:0-15854 GCA_037442625.1 Desulfobacteraceae bacterium | reverse complement strand
CGCCGAACATGCCTTTATACAGAGCGCCCATGATGTAGTCGCCTTTGCCGAGTCTGACAAAGAAAATGGCGACCATGGAAGCCACGATGGAAATGGCGCCAAGGAGCAGCGGAAATTCAGTAGCAATCTGAAGCTTGGGGAAAAGCAGACTGCCGATCAGCATGGCGGCAACTGCGGTAACCGCATAGGTTTCAAACAAGTCAGCGGCCATACCAGCGCAGTCACCGACATTGTCACCCACGTTATCCGCGATAACGGCCGGGTTTCTGGGATCGTCTTCCGGAATTCCGGCTTCGACCTTGCCCACCAGGTCGGCGCCGACATCCGCGCCCTTGGTGAAGATACCGCCGCCCAACCGCGCAAAAATGGAGATCAGGCTGCCGCCAAATCCGAGGGCAACCAGCGCCATGACGTCATGGGTCAGATAATAATAGCCGGAAACGGAGGTCAGCGCCAGGCCGGCAACCATCATACCGGTAACCGATCCGCCCTTGAAGGCAAGCGCCAAACCTGCAGCCAGGCCTTTCTTTGCGGCTTCAGCAGTTCTGACATTGGCAATTACGGACACTCTCATGCCGACATAGCCGGCGATAAAAGAAGCCACTGCGCCGATCAGAAAGCCGACGGCCGATTTCTGGCCCAGGGTAAAAAATATGATGACGACAATGATTGCGCCGACAATAGACATGCTTTTAAGCTGACGATTCAAGTATGCGATCGCACCTTCTTGAATGGCTGATGCAATTTCCTGCATCTTTTCGTTGCCCGCCGGAGCACTCTTAACGGCTGTAGCAAGGAGCATCGCAAAAATAACCCCAACTACACCAACCAGCGTACACAGCAATGGAATATTATTCACTACGTTATCCATTATTTTCCTCCATCTGTTGTTTGACTTGAAATTGTGATTATCGACCGATTGAAACGATTCATCGCTTCCTTTGCACCATTGCAAAGGACGGTAACTGCCGCATCCCGGGCCCGGGAAATGATGTGTTCCAGCATTTTGCTTTCTTCCTGATTAAAGGATGATAAGACATGGTCCACAGCATTCATTCCTGTTTCGGGACGCCCGATGCCCGTGCGAAGGCGGGTAAAGTCTCCTGCGCCAAAAGCATCCATCAACGACTGAATACCATTATGTCCCCCGCTCCCTCCTTTCTCTTTAATTTTAATTCTTCCAAATGCAAGGTCCATGTCGTCATGGACAATCAACATATCTTCACAGGATAGACCAAAACTTTGAGCAAGATGGTAAACCGGATTTCCACTGAGATTCATATAAGCCATCGGCTGCACCAGAAGAACTTCCCTTCCCTGTATCCTTCCCCTGCCGACCCGCGCATTCGCCGGATGCATCTTCATGGAAATAACAAATTCACGGGAAATGGCATCGATGACCTCAAAACCGATGTTGTGCCGGGTTTTTGCGTACCCGGATCCCGGGTTTCCGAGCCCGACGATCATAAAGCTCGGGCTTGACCTTTGGGCTGTTTCGGATTTTCTTTCAGCCATTCAGGATCAACGATTGTGCAGTACCGTTATCAGATCATTTGCCAGAGGCAGCCGGAGCACCCTCTTCGCCGGGTGCTTTTTCATCCGACTTGGTGCTGAGAATGGTTAAAATCGTATAATTTGTATCTGCGGGAATTTCAACATTTTCAGCAACCTTCAAATCCTTGACATGGATGGAATCCCCGATTCCCAGATCCGTAATGTCAATCTGGATGGATTCCGGAACTTCAAATGGCAGGCACAGCACTTCGATCTCCCGCTCGATGATCTGAAGCATGCCGCCGTCCTCAATCCCCTTTGCCCTGCCTTTGACAACGACCGGAACATTGACCGTGATCTTGCGGTCTTTTGAAATTTCATAGAAATCCACATGCAGAAATTTTCTGGACATCGGGTGGATCTGAAGCTCTTTAATCATGGCGGTGCGGGTGCCGGTCTGTGCATTTTGGACCGCCATGTTGAAGATGATCTGGTTTGAAGACGCCGTTTTCAGGGCATGCTCCAGATCCAGGGATGAAATCGAAAGCAGCACGGATTCGGACCCGGGTCCATAGAGCACGGCAGGAATGTTTCCCTGGCGCCTCAGCACACGCGAAGGACCGTTGCCGGCCGATGTTCTCATATTAGCGGTAAGTTCAAGTATTTCCAAAAAAAACCTCCTTAATTATTCTCTTCAATCCGTATCGGATGATGCCTGCGCGATTAAACAAACAGCGATGTTACGGAATCCCCCCGGTGACTTCGGATGATGGCTTCACCTACCAGCCGGGAAATGCTGAGAACCTTGAATTTTCCGCAGGCAGTCGCTTCAGTTCTCAGGGGAATGGTATCTGTGACAATAAAACTTTTTAATTCGGAGGCGGTGATCCGCTCAACCGCAGGGCCGGAGAGCACGGGATGCGAACAGCAGGCATGGACTTCTCTGGCGCCTTTATCCATAATCACGGCCGCGGCCTGGGTCACGGTTCCGGCGGTATCCACCATGTCATCCAGAATTATGGCGATTTTTCCGGAGACATCACCGATAAGCGCCATCGCCTTGGCTTTATTGGGGGCCTCCCGGCGTTTGTCCACGATGGCAAGACCTGCGTTCAGACGTTTGGCAAACGCTCTGGCTCTTTCAACACCGCCCGCATCGGGGGAGACGACCACAAGGTCGGTTTCAAATCTATTTTTGAGATAATCAAGTATCACCGGCGCCGCAAACAGATTGTCGACGGGAATGCTGAAAAAACCCTGAATCTGGCCTGCGTGAAGATCCATGGTAATCACCCGGTTGGCGCCCGAGACAGTTAAGATATCGGCAACCAGCTTGGCGCTGATCGGAACCCTTGGCGCAACTTTCTTATCCTGCCGGGCATAGCCGAAATAGGGCATGACGGCCGTAATTCTGCGGGCGGAAGACCGTTTGAAGGCATCAATCATCAACAGGAGCTCAACAAGGTGGTCATTCACCGGAGAACTCGTGGACTGAATCACAAAAATATCCTTTGACCGGACATTTTCATTGATTTCGATCTGAAGCTCGCCATCGCTGAATGTCTTGACCTTGGCGCCGCCCAATGGCAAATCCAGATACTGACATATCTTCTGCGCCAGATCAGGGTTTGAGTTTCCTGAAAAAATCGCCAGTCCGTTTGTCGCAAACCCGCTCATTTAAAATCTTCCTGTGCTGCCCTTTATTGTATATCCTTCAAAGGTGAGATTGACCCCCAGGCGGCCATATCGCCCCGGTTCTGCCGGAACAACTGGCTGGGGCGGGAGGATTCGAACCTCCGAATGCAGGAACCAAAATCCTGTGTCTTACCGCTTGACGACGCCCCAGCATGAAAACCCGACAGGCTAAACCAGCAGTTGCGTCACAAAACACGACCATCTCTGGTTTGTTGACAAGGTGTTATATGCCTTCTTTGCCCGGTCTGAATCCGAAAAAATCCCGAACACCGTCGGACCGCTTCCCGACATCAGCGATCCCAAAGCCCCCTGATCCATCAGGGTTTTTTTAATTACCGAAATCTCCGGATACCAGGAAATGGTAACAGTTTCAAGATCGTTACACAGATGGCAAAGCGGATTAAACCCCTTGTTCAAAGGAAAACTTTTAAGCTTTTGTTGACAGTTTGTCAATCCCAAATTCAGGTTATTATAGACATCGGCTGTGCTGACCCGAATCAATGGATGAATCAATACAACGGGATAGGGAACTAATCCATTGAAAAACTCAAGGTTCTCACCGACCCCGGTTGCCAGGGCGGGTTTTTGATGGATAAAAAACGGCACGTCCGCCCCGAGCGTCAAGGCCAGGGAAGACAGGGTCTGATTTGAAAACGGATGACCGTAGCGGTCGTTCAGACCGGTCAGCACACTTGCGGCATTGCTGCTGCCGCCGCCCAGACCGGCGGCAACGGGAATCCGCTTTTCGATGGAGATGGAAACACCGCCGGAACGGCCAAGTGCCTTAAAAAAGCATGCCGCAGCGCGGTATGCGATGTTGGATTCATCTTCCGGAACCGCCGGATGCGTGCAGGCAACGGTTATTTTTGAAGCCGAAAAGTCCAGTGCCAGGGTGTCGTAGAGGGCAACCGGACACATCAATGAATGAATGTCGTGGTAGCCGTTTGGCCGTTTTCCGGTGACATGCAGGAAAAGATTGATTTTAGCGGGCGAGTTGATTTGCATGAAAGCGGCATCCAAATAAATGTTGACAAAACCAAGTGATTATAGATAAAGATACATCAAAAATAAAGGATGAAATCGGCAACGCAAATGAAACAGAATCAGCTTTCAAAAGTCATGGACATGCATAAGGGATGGTGGCGCTGGCAGGCCATATACCAGGGGTGCGCCAACGGACGCTGATTAGAAAAGAATATCTCTAAAAAAGGATCGTGGGCAGCCCGAGGCCCATGATCCTTTCCTTGAAAAGGGTCGTGGAAGATTAATCCGCGGCCCTTTTTTATTTACAAAAGGAGCTTTTATGATTCTCCAGCAGTTTCCATCAGAGGATGAATTCAACCGGATGGCAAAGGCATTCAATGTCATACCCTTGTGCGTTGAAATTCTGGCAGATACGCAAACCCCGGTTTCACTGCTTCAAAAATGCCTCCCCAAACAGGGCCCGCTGTTTCTTTTCGAAAGCGTTGAAGGCGGAGAGAGATGGGGACGGTACAGTTTTCTGGGATTGTCCGCCCGTTCCCGCATTGCGGTTTTTCGGGACCGGGTGGATGTTCAGGATTCCCGGTCTTTCAAATCCATTTCGCATGACGGGAATCCGCTGAACATCCTGAAACAGATCATGAGCGCATTCCACCCTGCCAATTATCCCGGATTGCCAAGATTCTGGGGAGGCCTTGTGGGATATTTCTCCTATGAACTGGTATCGTTTTTTGAAAAAATACCCAACCGTCTGCCCGAGGATGTCCCCATCGCGCAGTTGATGGTCCCTGACCAGTTGATGGTATTTGACAACATCCGGCATACTCTCCTTGCGATTGCGATTTCCTTTCTGGACCCTTCTTCAAAACCGGCCGACCATTACCGAAAAGCTTCTGAAACGCTTCAGGATATCATTCAAATGGTTCAGTCCCGCACGCCGGATGAACCGGAGCCGATTGCCCGGCCCGCTGCCACTCTCGTGGCATCCGCCCCGGAGGAGACATATCGCCGGCAGGTTCAGCGGGTCAAGGACCATATCCAGGCCGGAGACATCATTCAGGCCGTGCTTTCGCAAAAATTTATCTGCGACTGCCCTCCGGATTTCTGGATGCTGTATCGGGCCCAGCGTTTTATCAACCCTTCGCCCTATCTGTTTTTTCTCCGCATGAATCACCAGACCCTGATCGGGTCTTCGCCGGAAACCATGGTGCGCCTTGAAAGCGGCATCGCCACGCTTCGGCCCATTGCCGGAACCCGCCCCCGGGGAAAAACCGAGCAGACGGACCGGACACTGGCCAACGAGCTTCTCGGAGATGAAAAAGAGCGGGCGGAGCACCTCATGCTGGTGGATCTTGGCCGCAATGACCTGGGACGGGTTGCGCAAACCGGCACGGTTCAAGTGACGGACCTGATGGTGGTCGAACGCTATTCCCATGTCATGCATCTAGTCTCCAACATCACCTGCGACCTGAAATCCGGACTGGATGCCTGGGATCTGCTCCGGGCCACGTTTCCGGCTGGAACACTGAGCGGCGCTCCCAAGGTCAGGGCCATGGAGATAATTGCCGATCTTGAGGATGAACCCCGAGGCGCCTACGGGGGCGCCGTCGGTTATATTTCCTTCAGCGGAAACATGGACCTTGCCATTACCATTCGAACCGCCTGCATCGAGGACGGCAAGCTCACGGTCCGGGCCGGAGCGGGCATCGTTGCGGATTCGGACCCAGAGCGAGAACGCATTGAAACCGTGAACAAGGCCAAGGCCATTGAAAAAGCGCTGCAACTGGTTATTAATTTCGGAGAAACGCCATGATCGTGATGATAGACAATTATGATTCCTTTACCTATAATCTCGTGCAGTATCTTGAACAAATCGGCGGCACTGTCCGGGTCATTCGTAACGACGCCGCAACCCTTGACGACATCGCTTCCTGGCATCCGGAAGGTATTGTGATCTCTCCGGGACCGGGCAGGCCGGATTCCGCCGGCATCTCCCTTGCCGCAATTCACCGGTTCTCCGGCCGGATTCCGATTCTTGGCGTTTGCCTGGGCCATCAGGCCATCGGCATGGCGTTCGGCGGCAAGGTGGTCTCGGCCAAAAAGCTGATGCACGGAAAGACATCCGCCATTCATGCGGACGGCAAAACCCTGTATGAAGGCATCAAACAGCCGTTTCAAGCCATGCGCTACCATTCCCTGGCCGTTTCCAGAGAAGGGCTTCCGGAATGCCTGGAAATCAGCTCTGAATCCGAAGACGGCGAAATTATGGGACTCCGCCACAAGGAGCATGCCACGGAAGGCATCCAGTTTCACCCGGAATCCATCATGACCCCTGCCGGAAAGCGCCTGCTGAAAAAT
The DNA here is from genome assembly GCA_037442625.1 of Desulfobacteraceae bacterium. Classification (GTDB taxonomy): domain Bacteria; phylum Desulfobacterota; class Desulfobacteria; order Desulfobacterales; family Desulfatirhabdiaceae; genus RAAP-1. Next base: position 9,326 of record JBBIPX010000079.1, on the reverse strand, counting down.
TTTTTGAAAATCACCGGTTTGATCCAATAACCCCGAACCCCTGGAGGAAGGCCCATTATGTTTAAGGAATATTTGAACAAATTGATCCATCGCAACGACCTGAGCGAATCCGAAATGGCGGAAATGATGACCGAGATTTTTTCAGGAGACATTACCGATGCCCAAATCGGCGCATTCATGGCCGCTCTTGCCACCAAGGGCGAAACCTTTGAAGAGCTGGCCGGCGCCGCCAGAATCATGCGCCGGAAAGCCACACGCGTCCAGACATCCGCCGATATCGTTGCGGATATCGTCGGCACTGGCGGCGACGGCGCGCATACATTCAATATTTCCACCACAACCGCCTTTGTCGTGGCAGGCTGCGGCGTCACCGTCGCCAAACACGGGAACCGTTCGGTATCCAGCAAGTGCGGCAGCGCGGATCTGCTGGAGACTCTGGGGCTTAACCTCAATTGCGGGCCGGAACTGGTTGAAGAAGCCATTCGGGAAATCGGCATCGGATTCCTGTTCGCCCCGTTATACCACAGCGCCATGCGCCATGCCGCCAAGGCCAGAAAAGAAGTCGGCCTTCGCAGCATCTTCAATATGCTGGGGCCGCTCACCAATCCGGCGGGAGCCAATTGTCAACTGCTTGGCGTTTACGCGCCGGAGCTTACCGAAATGTTCGCCCAGTCCCTCCGGCTTCTTGGCGCCAAATGCGCCTATGTGGTTCATGGTCATGACGGCCTGGATGAAATTTCGATCTGCGCGCCGACCCGGATCTCCGAGCTTCGCGATGGCATGATCCGCACCTACGATATCAGCCCGGAGCAGTTTTTCGGGCAATGCGCCTCACCCGGGGCCCTTACCGGCGGCGCCCCGGCAGACAATGCGGTCATTACCCGCAAGATTCTGAATGGGGAAAAAGGCCCCTGTCGGAACGTGGTTCTGATCAATGCCGCGGCCGCACTGGTGGTTGTCGGAAAAGCCGATCGGTTAAGCGATGGAATTCAACTGGCTGCCCGGTCCATTGACGGCGGCGCGGCAATGGCAAAACTGGACAGCCTGATACGGTTCACCAACGCATAACCGGAGCAAATTCATGACAAGCCATATTTTAGACGCCATCATCGCCCAGAAACACATAGAAATCGCCGAACTGCTTCAAAAAACGCCTGAAAAAGAACTTATAGCGCAGGCAAAGAGGCCCGGAGAACACCGGCCGTTTCTGGAAAAGCTCAGCCGGCCGGGACAAACCGGGGTTAACATTATTGCGGAAATCAAGCGGGCATCGCCATCAAAAGGCATGCTCCGCTCCGATCTGGATCCGGCTGCCCTTGCAAGAAGCTATGAATCCGGAGGCGCAGCCTGCCTGTCGGTGCTGACAGACCGGCAGTTTTTCCAGGGAAGCCCGCAGGACCTGCCGGCGGCCCGCGCAGCAACGCAGCTTCCCGTTCTTCGAAAGGACTTTCTCATTTCCGCCCCTCAGATCTATGAGTCCTGTATTCTCGGGGCGGATGCCGTACTGCTGATCGCCCGGATTCTGTCCGAAAATCAGCTCGGTGAATTGCTGGATCTTTGTCAAATGCTCGGCATGGATGCCCTGGTCGAAGTGCACTCGGAACCGGATGTGGCATCCGCCATCCGCTCCGGGGCAAAGCTGATCGGCATCAACAACCGCAACTTGCAGACCTTTCACACGGACATCGCCACATCCGCAAAGCTTATTTCCCTGCTTGCACCCGGCCAGATACCGGTGGCCGCCAGCGGCATCCAGAACCGGCAGGACATCGAACGCCTGCTGAATTCCGGAATTTTCAATTTTCTAATTGGTGAAAGTCTGGTTAAAGCCGATCATCCGGAAGCGTTTTTGCGAGCGCTGATGGGATAGCTCATGATGTTTTATAAACCGGAAATAAAGATCTGCGGCCTGACCCGGATTGAAGAAGCCGCGGCATGCGCCGAGGCCGGGGCGGACGCCATCGGGCTTGTGTTTTATCCGCCAAGCCCACGCCACCTGACGATGCAGCAGGCAAGTGAAATCAGCCTGGCCCTGCCGGATCAAACCGCCCGCGTGGGAGTATTTGTCGACAGCCCGGTTTCAGAGATATTAAAAACGATGGACGGCAGCAGACTGACGGCTGTCCAGCTTCATGGTCAGGAGTCCCCGGGTATGGTCAGGGAACTTTGCGACAGAGGGGTCCGGGTCATCAAAGCCCTGTTTATCCATAAACCCCCTTGGATATCCGATGCACCCAGCTACCCGGAAGCAGCGGCATTTCTGGTGGAATGCGGAAAAGGACGACTTCCCGGCGGCAATGCCCTGACCTGGAACTGGGGTGAGGTGAAATCCTTTGGACGGTCTTATCCCCTGATTCTGGCAGGCGGCCTCAACCCGGACACCATCACTCAGGCTGTTTCAGAGGCAGCCCCCGATGCCGTCGATGTCAGCTCCGGCGTCGAGTCCGGTCCCGGACGAAAGGATATTTTAAAAGTCCGCGCCCTGATTCAAGCCGTTTCCCGCTGCGGCATTGACAGGCCGCCCAGAAGGATCTGGCGGCCGGTCGAAGAAAACACTCAGCAAACGGAGCGTTCCTATGGAAACCATTTATGATTTGAGCCAAATCAGCCGGTCGCTTAAAACCAATGAGAACGTGATTGCCTTTACGGGATTTTCCATTGATCCGGACAATCAATCCGGCAAAGAAGGCGTGCTTAAAATATCCTCTTTTCTGCGCCCGGACGGGAGCGGTTATCTGACCCTGACTTTTATCATGGACACCGAAGCAGACGCCCGATTTCAGGATAATCTTGCCCGCCATTTTGCAAGCATTGACGAAAGCGCTTTGCGGCCGCATTTCACTGAAGCATTTGAAACCATCTTTCGATGCCCGATGGATACGCTGTCCAAATCCCCGGCATGGCATTTTGAAGAGATCAATGTCTATTTCAAAGCATTAAAGGGAAAAGAGCGCCGTATGATTGAGATGCACCTGTTCCCGGCCCTGGAAAAGCTGCTGCCGTTTCATTTCGATCCCGTGGAATGGTGGGATCAGCAGCCCCCCAAATCCGAGGCTGCTCGGCCATCCGCCGGCAAAGCGGCGATAGCTGCCGGATCACTGAAATCGGCATTGATGAAATGGTTGCAGCCGTTTTAACCGGGATTCCGGACAGCATCACGGAGTGGACTGCACGACATCCCGTTCCGGGGAGTTATCCGGCAAATGAGCGGTTGGTCATCCTATCGCGTGAAGTCTGATGATTTCAAGAACCAGTTCGGCCGCCCGGATCATGTCGCTCAGGCGGACCCACTCCCGCACCGTGTGCATGTCCCTCATGCCGGTTCCCAGAACGCCGGTCATGATTCCCTTCGAAAAAAAGACATTGGCGTCCGCTCCGCCGCCGGTGACCTTGGGAATCAGGGTGCGTCCCAGGTTCTCGGCGGCCTTCACGGCAAGGGCCACAACCGGGTGATCGTCGGGAATATGGGTGCGGGTAAAGTCGGGGACAATCTCAACCTCCAGCCGGGGCTTTCCGGCTTCGGTGGACTGAGGTACAAATTCCCGGACGGCGGTTTCAAAGGCGGAAACGATGGTCCGGGTCAAATCCGCCAGTTTTTTGGGGTCGTGGCTTCTGACCTCGCCGTGCACCGTCACTTGGCCGGGAATGATGTTGGTGGCGACCCCGCCCTGAATCACGCCGATATTGCAGGTGGTTTCTCGATCGATGCGGCCGAGCGTCAGGCCGGCGATGGCCTTGGCTGCAATGGAAACTGCGTTGATGCCTTTTTCCGGAGCCGCGCCGGCGTGGGCGTCTTTTCCATACACCACAAATTTCAGGTGATTGGCGCCCGGCGCCCGGGTGACGATTCCGGCGGTATCGGTTGCATCCAGGGCATAGCCGAAGTTTGCGGTCAGCAAGCCAAGATCCAGATGTTTGGCGCCCTGAAGCCCGATTTCCTCACAGATCGTCAGTACCACTTCCAGCGGACCATGCGAAATACGGTCTTCGCAAAGCACCGTAAGCACCTCCAGCAAAATGGCGATGGCGCTTTTATCGTCCGCCCCCAGAATGGTCGTACCGTCACTGGTGAACACCCCGTCCTTATAGACGGGTTTTACGCCGTTTCCCGGCTCGACCGTATCCATATGCGCATTCAGCATCAGGACCGGAACATCCACACCGCCCGGAAACCGCGCAATCAGGTTTCCCGTGTTGCTGCCGACTGCCTTTCCGGCATCGTCCACAACTGTTTCCGCTCCCATGGTCTCGAGAATGTTCCGGAGTTCACCACAGATCGCCGCTTCATTTCTGGACACGCTGTCAATTTGAACCAGGCGGCTGAATGTCTCCGCCAGTCTTTCCGGGTTGATCATTTGAATATCCTCATCAATTGTTCATGCTCTGAATGGGAGCCGGGATCAGCCCGCCCAGGCGGATAAACCGGTTGTCTCCGCCGCCGTTGTTGACGGCCATGATGACGGACTGGCCCAGAAGGCCCCCGAAAAAAGCAAAATCTCCGGTTTTTTTCCCGGGAACCGGAATCAGCCGGGTCGCCGTTGTTTTTTTGTTGATCACGCCGATCGCCATTTCATCCGCAATGATCGCTGCAATGGTTTCCGCTGAAGTGTCACCGGGAACGGCCACCATGTCGAGCCCCACGGAACAGACGCTGGTCATGGCCTCGAGCTTTTCTATCGACAGAAAACCATTTCTTGCCGCCTCGGCGATATTCAGGTCTTCGCTGACCGGAATAAATGCGCCGCTCAGCCCTCCCACATGCGAGCTGGCAAAAGCGCCGCCTTTTTTGACGGCATCATTCAGCATGGCCAGGGCCGCCGTGGATCCGGGAACACCGATGCTTCTAAGACCCAGGCTCTGAAAAATCTCACCGACGCTGTCTCCGACATTTGGCGTGGGGGCCAGGCTGAGATCCACGACCCCGAAGCGGATGCCAAGAACCTGTGCCACTTCCCGGCCGATGAGCTCGCCGACCCGGGTCACCTTGTAAGCCGTGCGCTTGATGATTTCCGAGATCTGTCCCAGATCTGGCCCGGCGTCGGATGCCAGGGCGCGGTCAATGGCTTTTTTGACGACGCCGGGGCCGCTGACTCCGACGTTGATGACGGCATCGGACTCGCCGATTCCAAGGTAAGCGCCTGCCATGAACGGAATGTCCTCCGGGATGTTGGCGAATACACACAGCTTTGCGCATGCCAGGCCGTCCCGGGCGGCGGTTCTGCCGGCGGCCTCCTTGATGATTTTTCCCATCATCAGCACCGCATCCATGTTGATGCCGGCGCGGGTGGAGGCCACATTCACAGACGAGCACACCCGGTCCGTCTCTGCAAGGGCCTGCGGGATGGCCTCGATCAGGGCGCGGTCCCCCCGGGCAACCCCTTTTTGAACCAGTGCCGTAAACCCTCCGATGAAATCGACATTTACCGAAACAGCGGCTTCATTCAGGGTTTTGGCCACTTCCACCATTTCCTCCGGGGAAAACATGGCTCCCGCAGCGGCGACGGGGCTGACGGATATCCGCTTGTTGACCACCGGAATGCCGTATTTGTCGCCGACCTGGTCGCAGACCTGAACCAGGTTTTGCGCAAGTCCGGTGATTCTGGCAAAGATGGCGTCCTTGAACCGATTGATGTCATGGCTGGCGCAATCCAAAAGATTAATTCCCAGGGTAACGGTGCGAACATCGAGGTGCTCGTTCTGAAGCATTTCCAGTGTGGATACAATTTCGCTCGTACTTAGCATGCCTTCCCTCTTTTCGACGCCTGTCTTTACAGCGCCTGTCTGTTTCACACCCGGTTGATGGCTTCAAAAATCTTTCGATGCTGAATGCTGATGACAAGGCCCAGCTCCGCGGCCGAGTTGCGGAGCTCCCGATGAAACGCGCGGGTATCGATATCCGCCGGCACATCCACCTCATAGATCATGATGTTGTCGTTGGGGTTTTCACCGCCCTTGAATGCCGCCTGAAGGTTGGTGACATTGACCCCGTAACCGGCGATGATCCGGGTGACGCTGGCCACAAGCCCCTTTCGGTCCGGCCCGCGGGTGGTGATCACAAACGGCTCGGCGGGTCTGCCGCCAAGAGCCGGAGGGCTGATTTCCAAATGCTTGACATTGACCTGAAGGTGCATCGGCGTCAGGGCTTCTGACAACAGGCAGCACAGCGCATCGGCCGTCAGGGCCGTCGGCATTTCGGCAATGAAACTGCCCGAAAACTCGGACTGCAAAATGGTCTGGGTGACATTTTCGATATTGCAGTCCTGTTCGTACAAAATCCTGGAGACCGCCGCCAGTATGCCGGGCCGGTCCGGACCGAAAACGGAAATGATGATTTTTTTCATGGTTTCATCCATAAAATTGAGGGATCGACAGCGCGCGCGCTTTTTGTGCCCGTCAGAATCATGGCCTGAATCAGCTCAGAGCGGATCTGGCCAATATAGCGCATGGCACCTTCCTTCAAACCGCCCGCAACGGCAACGGAAAACGGCCGGCCGATCATTACGGCGTCGGCGCCAAGGGCCAGCATCTTAAGTACATCCCCGCCGGTGCGAACGCCGCCGTCGGCCAGAACCGCGATCTGCCCCTTTACCGCCGAAGCGACCCCCGAAAGGATGCGGGCCACGCCCGGGGTGTGATCCAGGACCCTGCCGCCATGATTGGACACCACGATGGCGCTTGCCCCCGCATCCACGGCGATTCTGGCCTGGTCCGGCGTCATGATGCCTTTGAGGATAAATTTCATCGGGGTTCTGGTAATGATTTCCTTGAGCTTTTCCGGCGTCTTGGGTGAAACCGGCCGCCCCATCAGCCTCAGGGTGATCAGGCCGGCGGCATCGATATCCATGCCGACGATAGTCGCCCCCACGGCGGCCGCGCTTTCCAGTTTTTCGAAAAGTTCCTTGTCTTCCCAGGGTTTGATAAAGGGAATGCCGTGCCCCTTGAGCGAATCGATGGCCTGAAACCCGGCTTCATGAATGAAAGCCGGAGCCCCGTCCCCCGTGCATCCGATGATTCCTTTTTCCTTGCACCCCGCCAGCTTTGACGTGATATAGTCCGCCTCGGAAATCTTTCCTCCCATATTGAAGGAAACCCCGCCGATGGGCGCGGCCAGAACCGGAATATCAAGGGAGATACCCAGGATCTCAGCCCGGGTATCGGGTTCCACCACGTCATGGATCACCCGCATCTGAAACCGGAATTCCGACAGCGCCCGGACATTGTCACGGAACGCGGCACCGGTCCCGATGCCGCCCATGCCCGGCACCTCGCCGGCACAGGCCCTGCCGTCGCAGACCGGGCAGACCCTGCAGAATCCCTCCATCCGTTTTCTGGCCTGATTTCGGATTTCTTTCATATTTCTCTTTCCTTTACAGCTTGAACACGTTCCCCGGCCTGTGATACATTAAAATTTAGTTCATCTTTCACGAAATAAAAAAAACGGGCTTCAGGGAATCGGCACCGGATCGTTTCTTGCATATCAATCAAAGCCCCGTGAATGATTTTCCATCAACAGGACAACACCATGACAACAAGCCATACTATGGCATCTTTGTTCAGAGAAAACAAGACCCTGTTCATTCTCATCGCCGTCGGCGTATTTTTGATCGAGCTTGAAATATTCGCCGTTGCCGCCATTCACTCCGGCAGAAAATCCTGGCTTGAAATCAAGGATCAGCACGGCAATATTATTCATGTATCGGAAGGCAACAACCTGAGCAGCTTCAACAAATATTATTTTGAAAAGACATTCGGACCCCTGGATCAGTATCAGGTGAACTGGGTCTCCAAGGATGAGCCGTTTCCCTTCCGAGCCTGGTTTGCGGCAGCCATCGGCATACCGGTCGGCGCCGTTCTTCTCTTCGGGTTTATCACCCGCGCATTTGCCGCCTTGATATACGGCGACAGAATCGCAGGCGGCACGCCTTCCGGAGGCCCGGAACCCATTGCCCGAAACCGACTGGAATCCCTGATGGCGGGCATCAGCCGCCTCAACATTTTCACCATCGGATTTCTGGTGCTTCTGGCCGTTTTTACCTACTGGGTCGTGCCGAATCTCATCCTGTATATCGGCCAGGTGGGAATGGACACCATCACGCGCTACAAATGGTTTTTTCTGGCAGTCGCGCTGATCATTCTGGGTATCATGGCATGGATCATCTACCTGCGTTATCTTCTGGCCAAAAAGACCATTGACAGCCAGACCGAAGTTGAGAAATTCAGAATTCAACTGACTGCAGGCCATAACACCCCCCTGCAACTGGAGTACCCGGAACCCGCGCTGCCGGCAAGCCCCCCCGCGGCGGATTCGGCGCCAACCGGCATTCCCGCAAATGCAGACGAGAAGGCTGGAAAACCGGGAGCACCGGGGGCCGCTTAACCGGCGGACTTTCCGGTTTCCGTATTTTCAAGGAAATGGACATGCAGATCGTAACCACCCATAAAAACACCGATTTTGACGCACTGGCATCCATGATTGCCGCAACCCTGATCTATCCGGAATCAATACCGGTGATTCCCAAAGCCATCAATCCCAATGTCAAATCCTTCGTTTCCATGCACAAGGACGTTTTAAATCTTCGCGAACCCGATGACATCGCCATCGATGACGTTCGCAGCATGATCATCGTCGACGTGAACAACTGGAGCCGGATCGAGCGGTTCAACAAAATCAGCCGGAAAGAAGGCCTTGAAATTATCCTCTGGGATCATCACGTCATTGAAGGCGACATCCTGCCGACCTGGAAATGCCATGAAGAAATGGGCGCCAACATCACGCTGATGACCCGCAAATTCCGAAGTCAGGATATCCGCCTGACCCCGATTCAGGCCACGCTGTTTTTAACCGGCCTTTACGAGGATACCGGAAATCTCATGTTCCCCTCCAGCAGGGCCGAAGATGCGTTTGCCGCAGGTTATCTTCTGGAGCAGAAAGCGGACTTGAACGTACTGGGATCTTTTCTGCGGCCGGCCTACGGGGAAAGGCAGAAGAACATTCTCTTCGAAATGCTTCAGAACGCTGAAAGGCTGCGTTTCAACGGCTACAGCGTCAGCGTCAACAAGCTCGACATTCAGGGACATGTGGACAGCCTGGCGGTTGTGGTGCGGATGTACCGGGAAATCCTGAACGTGGACGCCGCCTTCGGCATTTTCTCGGACAGAGAGCGCGAGCGCTGCATCGTTATCGGCCGGAGCAACGTGGACGGGCTGAATATGGGCTTGATCATGAACAGCATGGGCGGCGGCGGCCATCCCGGGGCGGGCTCCGCCATGCTCAAATCCGTCAATCCCGAAGCGGTTGAAGCCATGATTCTGGAGCTGATTCAGGG
>JBBIPX010000078.1:0-16124 GCA_037442625.1 Desulfobacteraceae bacterium | reverse complement strand
CGTGCTGATCTGCAAGGGGGCTGTGGAGGAGATCTACACGTGCTGCAGTCATTATCAGATCGAGGATGAGGTCTACCCGCTGATCGACATGATCCATGCCGATCTCTTTGAAGAAGTTGAAAAACTCAATCGGGACGGGTTCAGGGTTCTCGGTATCGCATATCGGGAGTTTCCTCAATCCAATACGGTATTCACGGTCGGTGATGAGAGCCGGCTCATCCTGCTCGGATTTATCGCGTTCTACGATCCGCCAAAAGTCTCCGCAACGGAGGCGATTGAACTGCTAACAAAAGCCGGTGTGAAGATCAAGGTGTTAACAGGTGACAATAGGCTGGTGACCGAAAAAGTTTGCCGGGATGTGGGACTTGATGCGGGGCGGGTCGCTACGGGAGCCGAACTCTCGCAGCTTTCCCCGAAAGATTTTTCAAAAGCGATTCAGGATGGCAATGCCTTTGTCAAGCTGTCTCCGGTACAAAAAGAGCAGATCGTGAGGGACCTCCGGCATAACGGCCATGTTGTTGGATTCATGGGAGACGGCATCAATGACTCACCCGCATTGAAAGCTGCGGATGTCGGCATATCGGTGGATTCCGCGGTGGACGTGGCCAAGGAATCGGCGGACATCGTGCTTCTGGAAAAAAACCTCCTGGTTCTGGAGGAAGGCATCCTGGAAGGCAGGCGGGTCTTTGCCAATATCGTCAAATACATCCGCATGGGTGCCAGCTCCAATTTCGGGAATATGTTCAGCGTGATCGGTGCCAGTTATCTCATTCCGTTTCTGCCCATGCAGCCGATTCAGATTCTGACGAACAACCTGCTCTACGACTTTTCTCAGACCGGCATACCGACGGACAATGTGGATGAGGAACTGATCGTAAAACCCCTGAAATGGAATATCGACAACATCAAGCGGTTCATGGTTTTCATCGGGCCGATCAGCTCCATTTTTGACTATGCCACGTTTGCCCTGATGTGGTTCTTTTTTCATTGTAGTGCCTATCTGGATCCCTTGGCCGGCACCGTGCAAAAGGAATCGACCGCGCGGCTTTTTCAGACAGGATGGTTCGTGGAATCACTGCTGACCCAGACGCTGATCGTCCACATCATCCGGACGCGAAAACTGCCTTTTTTCGGCAGTCGGGCCTCTTTCCACATGACGGTGACGACCCTGGCCGTCATGGCCGTCGGCGCCTGGCTTCCCTATTCTCCTTTTGCGGAAGATCTGCAGTTGGTTCCGCTGCCGGCAATCTATTGGGCCTGGATAGCGGGGTTCCTGCTGACATACGCCGTACTGACGCATGTGGTAAAAACCTGGTTTTACAAACGTTTTGGAGGGAATTGATCATGGATACCATTTTGGACGCGCTTCAGGAAGGCAGGCTGTTCGAGCTGCCCGAGAACGACAAGGCGCATGCCCTGCAGTTTCTGGCGCACATCATCGAAGCCTTTCCGGAAACTCATGCTGGAACCGATGTGGTCGGACTTGTCATGAAAAGAGAGGCTGCCACCAACACTGCCATCGGAAAGGGTTGGGCCAGTCCGCACACACGGGTGCCCTATGACGAGGATCTCATGTGCGTGATGGGATGGAGCCCCAAGGGAATCGATTATGGCGCGCCGGACGGCAAGCCCGTGGCGCTGGTCGTCATGTACCTGGTTCCGGACAATCAGCGGAATCATTACCTGCGAGAGGTTTCGATGCTGGCCAAGGCGATTGAAACCTATCCCGGCCTTGAAAAATTGAGTGAAGCCGAAAACCTGGATCATGTCCGCAACTACATGCTCGACCTGATTGAAGCCACCAAGGGTGCGGTCGGTCCGGATGCCCGGGCCAAGATGATCCGGCTGCAAACCAAGCCGGCACCTGAGACTTTCCCCTTTAGCGACCTTTCCAATATGATTGTGGAGCCCGTAACGCTTGTCGCCGGTTCGGGCATGAAGCACATCGCCCTTACCCAGAATGCCTTTCTTTCGGAATGGCTCGACGCCGCAAGCGATGTAATCGAGAAGTTAATAGCCGACGGCGTTTACCAGAACGGTCAGTGGCGCCTTTTGTGCCGGGGCGCCGTTACCTATCAAGGCGGGAAAGCCGCATATGACTGTTTGGCAATTAGCATGATCACAAACAATTCCTTGCACTTCAAAGCCCCCATGGTTCCGCCCAAGACGGGATAGAACCCCCCGTACAACGAAGCGAAACGCTCCTGCTGTGACCGGTCAAGAAAAGATGGTCACGCCTTTAAGTGGCTTTAGCAGAAGCCTTCATGGCGTTATTTCATCAGGTATCCCTTGGCGATCTTTGAATAGCTGTCGACAATCTTAACGTCGAACCAAATAAAAATCACTGACATGATCATAATGACCAGTTTTGATATTAGGCGATCAAAGCCTCCGGCTATAAAAATAAAGATAAATGCAATAGCGCATGCAGCCACTAATGAAATGCAGGCCTGGTACTGCCGTTGGGCATGATGCGCTATCCATCTGCCAATAAAGCATTCATTGCTTTGAACATAAAGTTTGGTATGACGGGCCAGTGCCGGCGAGACAACGCACAAAATGAGAAAAGCCAAAAAAATCAGTATGCCTACATATGGAGAAACACGATTATTAAACAATGAAAAGAATATTAATACCGAGAGGAACAAACCGGATAACGACAGTGCGGCATAAAGCATATTCAACAGCATGATTCGTGACTTGACGTGTTTCAATTCAGTTGCATTTCTTTTTTCCGGATCCATTCTCTTCTCCTGTTATAAGCAAAACTCACTAACCATCAGGATGCGGTAAAGGACAGGGCTACAAAAGATTGCTGGCCAGCTCCGACAGCTCAGATCGTTCTCCTTTTTCCAGATTGATATGGGCATAGAGCTTTTGCCCGTGCATTTTTTCAATCAGATAACTGAGCCCGTTGGACTGGGTGTTCAGATAGGGATGATCGATCTGAAAAATATCGCCGGTGAAAACCACTTTTGTATTCTCCCCCGCCCGGGTGATAATGGTTTTGACTTCATGGGGAGTCAGGTTCTGGGCCTCGTCAACGATAAAGTAGATGTTCACCAGGCTGCGTCCGCGGATATAGGCCAGGGCGGATATGAGCAGTTTGTTTTCGGTCAGAAGCTTGTTGATGTCATCCCGGGAGGATTCGGTTTTTCCGAAATGAGACTTGATGACGCTTAAATTATCAAACAAAGGCTGCATGTAGGGGTCCAGCTTGGATTGAATATCCCCCGGAAGGAAGCCGATATCCTTGTTGCTGAGCGGAACAACCGGTCTTGCCAGAAAAATCTGACGGTAATTTTTTTTGCGTTGCAGGGCCGCGGCCAGTGCCAAGAGGGTTTTTCCCGTGCCGGCTTTTCCGCTGAGCGTAACCAGTTGAATAGAGTTGTTGGTCAGGGCATCCAGCGCGAAGGTTTGCTCCGCATTGCGCGGCACAATGCCGAAAGCCGGATTTTTATCGATCCGCCGGATTTTCCGGTTGTAGGAATCGAACATGGCCAGCGCGGATTTGGTCTCGTTTCTGAGGATGAAATATTCGTTGGCCACGGGATCATTTTCCAGGAACAGATCCGACGGGTCCAGTTCAAACGGCGGTTCATACAGTTGTTTCAAAACGGTTCCCGGAATATTTTCAACCAGGCGCTTTCCGGTGTAAAGCGTTGAGATGTCCTTTATCTGATCGCTTTTATAGTCCTGGGCCACCAGGCCGATTGACTTTGCCTTGATGCGCAGGTTGACGTCCTTGGAGACCAGGATGACCTGAAGGGAGGGATTTTCCCTGGCGATGTGGTAGGCGATGTTGAGGACATGATGGTCGGGCCTGGATTCTGAAAAGCTCAGAACAAGGTCTTCATGGAATTTCCTGTCCAGTTTCACGGTTATTTTTCCCAATCCGGATCCGATCGGCACCCCGCCGTTAAACAAATTCTCGCCGCACAGCAGATCCAGCGTGCGGACGAATTCACGCGCATGGTAGTTCAGGATTTCACTGCCTTTTTTAAACTGATCGAGCTCTTCAAGTACCGTTACGGGGATGACGACATTATTCTCTCCAAAATGATAAATACAGGCGCTGTCGTGAAGAATGACGTTGGTGTCGAGAATGAACGTGATTTTCTTTTTTCGTGGCATCGGATAACCTGTGATTTGAGTTAACTTGTTTTATTTTTAATCAATCGTCTCAACAGTCTGGTATCGGTGTCCCGCAGATCAACCATCAATAACCCATCTACTACACCTGAAAACCCTTCATCAACAGAAAAACTCAATAATTTTCCGTTCAGCTTCAGATAATGCTTTAACAGAACCGGCACGCCCTTGCCATCTTTTTCAATCTCGGAAATCAGAAAAGAGACATCTTCGATATCCCGGATTGCGCTCTCGATTTCCGCGGATTTCAAAAGCCGGATGCTGGAAGTCCGGTACGGCCGGCGCGGTGCGACATAAGGAGACAACCGGGCATGCATTTGGGTTTTCGTTAAAAAGCGGACCATCAGGTCCCTGGATACGCTGTGGTAATCGCGGCTGATGCTGACCGGCCCGAAAAGGATTTTGTATCGGGGATTGCGGCTGATGAATTCGCCGATGCCGCGCCAGATCAGGATCAGGCTGTTGAATTTTTTCTGATACTCGGAGCGGATAAATGAACGTCCGAATTCGATTGCCGGGGCCAGAAACCGCAAAAAATCCGGTTTGAACCGAAAAAGCGTGTTCGTGTAGAGCCCTTTGCTGCCGAATTCACGTAAAATCCGATCCACCATTCCCAGTCGATATCCTCCCACCAATTCATCGGTGTCATGATTCCACAGAAACAGATGGTGGTAATGGATGTCAAAATCATCCAGATCCGCGGCACGCCCCGTTCCTTCATGAACCTGGCGGAAGGTCAGCTCGCGAAGTCGGCCGATCTCACTCAGCAGGTTGGGGATCTGGGCGCTGCGGGCGATATGGACACTGAGCGCACCCTGCTGGACCAGTAGCTGTGATTCCGGCAGCAGATCGACTTCCTGCTTCATCACGTGGCTCGGTATGGGTTTGATGAGCGGTTCGATCCGTCTGTTTCTGCCGCCGCTCAAGCCAAGGCCCGCAAATGCCGGACGCCCGCGGCTGGAGCGCAATTTCAGGATTTCCGTATTGATTCGCAGGTAATCGATGATCGCCGCATCATCGGCATGCCGCTGGAGATGCGCCCATGGGATGGGTCGGCCGATCTGCACCGGGAATGTTCTGCGCGTTTTGTTTTCCAGTTCACGGGCAAGCAGCAGGGTCCGCAGACGGGGAGACACCATGCCCGCCACTGAAAACAGTGTACTGTTCCGGCCGGGGAAATAAACCGGAAGGGTCGTCGCCCGGGTGATTCGAATCAGGGCCGCGACATGGGGGCTCCAGTCCGGGTCGGATACCTGCCCATCTTTCGAATGCCAACTGGCGACTTCTCCCGCCGGAAACACGACCAGGGCGCCGCCGTTTTTTACCCAGGACAGGGACTGCTTCAGTCCCTGCAAATTATCCCGGGTCTGACGGTTTTCAAATGGATTGACTGCAAAAATACAATCGCCCAGACCGGCGATTCTTTTCAGCAGATAATTCCCCATGATGCGAACATCAGGCCGTATCCGTGACAGCATGGCGCCCAGGATCACCCCTTCAACGCCGCCAAAGGGGTGATTGGCAATCGCCACAAGAGGCCCTTCCGCAGGGATCTGAAGCATCTCTTCAGCTTCATACGCGAACCGGACATCCAGGACATCCAGCAGGGTTTCAAACACGGATTTGTCTGAAATGCCCGAGAACAGCTTTTGATACAGGAGATCATGATGGTGATTGATCCGGTCTATGGACAGCAATCGTTCTACAGACCCCTGGACCATCCCGAAAAGGCTTTTGTTCAGCGGGCGTTGGATTGCATTGGATAAATCGATCAGCTTTGACATACAGTTTCCCTTTCGAAATCATTTTTTTCAGTTCCAATATCCCCCGATATTCACCCTAAAGCGGAAACATTTGAATGGTGTTAGGTTTCCGTTAGAAATTTGTGATCGCTGATTATGCCGAATCCATTGCGGACGGAGAAAGACGCGCCGATTTCATCAATTTCTAATCGGAGGTTAATCCGGACCTAACAATCCGGTCATAATATGCGCGCATATCAATCGGGAGCGTTTTCACGGCGGACGGTCATGAACCATTCGGAGCACATACGCCACAGGCATGAAAATGACAGCTCCCCCTTTTTTCAAGGGAGGAGAAATATTTTCGCGGCAAAGGAGACATTAGAATGAATAAATTTTCCGATGACATCTCCAACCGGACAGTGCTTCCGGAACCGCAAGTGCTGTGCCGTACAGCCTTGTTCCGGCGGCAGGCTGAATCGATGTCGCAGTGGCGGCAGCGGGTGGAGGGTTTGAAGACCGGTCATGTTCTGCAAATATCCGGAATTAGCACGGTCCTGCTCGCCAACCGGCCGTTTTCCGAAGCTGTCGACAGAAATGAAAATTTTGTGGTGAATGCTTTTCTAAATTCACCGGACGCCGATGTTCTGAAGGCGGTATTGGCTGAAAAATCATGGACGGGTCTAAAAGAGGTAGAAAACAATTTCTCCGGGAACGACGGCCGGATGACAACCGAATTTGTTTTCGCGCAGCTTCATATGGCAAACGACCAAATCATGAAGGCAACGGCGGAGATCGAAACGCTCTGGCGGATTAGACATGAGGGGCTTAAAAAAAAGCTGCGAGAGATTCGACGGACATATATCCACTGGTCGCTTCAGATAGCCAGTATACTGTTTGTAAATTGTCTGCCGGGGAAGATTTTCAAGGATCGGCTTGAAGACACGCCGTTAAATGAATTTATATCTTCTCCGTTGTACAATCAATTTGATTCCACGTTTCCGGCTTTGACAGAAGCCGTGGAACTTGCGGGCGTACAGGACAGGAAATTATATGATGCCGCGGATGAAATCTTTCGGCTGGTGATGTTCTCGCAATGGGACAAAGCTTACCTTCTGTATCGAAAAGTGTTTCCTCCCGCCACCAACGCTCTCTGCGCGCATCTGGATCAGTTAATCCACCTGGAGAAAAGTATCGGCGAGGCTCAGGTCCGGGCCATCAATCTGTTCAGTGAAAGAATCGCACCAGCCTCGGAAATCGTGGTGGATTCTTTGGATATTCTCATCCGGATGTTGATTGAAAAGAGCGAGAAAAATGGCTTTCCCTCTCCTGAACCGGTAACGGATCGGATTCCTGAAAATTAATTTACAATGGATCATGGCCGGCAGGGATCACCGATTTTTTCATGAACATTTAACATGTTGCTTATATTTCCTGAACATATGTCGGATAGGTAAAGCGAAAAAATTAGATAAGTTTTTTAAATTCCGTCTGTAACAAATAACCGTGTTGTTAAACGAAGCTGAATTTTATCGCCAAACATGAGGGGATGAAACGCATGGAACAAGACAATCCGCAGATCCCGATGACCAGAATCGATCTTCATGTTCACTCCCGATTTTCGAAGCGCGCCTCTCAGTGGGTGCTGAAAAAGATCGGATGCCCGGAAAGTTTTACCGAACCCCGGCAGGTCTATGAGACCGCCAGAAAAAAAGGAATGGATCTGGTGACACTGACCGATCATAATACCATTTCCGGGGCGCTTGAAATTGCACACCTGCCGGGGACATTTGTGAGCGAGGAAATCACGACCTATTTTCCGGACAACGGCTGCAAGGTCCATGTGCTGGCTTACGACATCACGGAAGCCCAGCATCTTGACATTCAGAAAGTGCGTGAAAATATCTTTGATCTATCCGGTTATCTTGATCGGGAAAACATTTTCCACGCCCTGGCCCACCCGCTTTACAGTATCAACGATCGCCTGACCCTGGCGCATTTTGAAAAACTGCTGCTGCTCTTTAAAACGTTCGAAATCAACGGCGCGCGGGATGTGATTCAAAGCCGGTGCCTTCGATCGGTTCTGTCAAGCCTTTCCCCGCAGCGGATGGCCCGGCTGTCCGAACAGCACGGAATCGACCCGCAAGGGGCTTTCCCCTGGCAAAAGCATCTTACCGGCGGCTCGGATGATCACAGCGGCATCAACATCTGCCGAACCCATACGGAAGTTTTTGCCCCGGCGGATACCAAAGCGGTACTGAATGCGCTCCAGACAGGCCGGAGCCGGGTGATCAGCCATGAATCGACCCCCCTGACCCTGGCCCACAATTTGTACGGCATCGCCTATCAGTTCTACCGGAGCAAATTCAACCTGGAGCGGTATACGGATCGGGATGTCCTGATGCGGTTTCTGGACAGATCCCTCAGCATCCGGCCGGAAAGTGAACCCGGGATTCTGTCACGAATTTATTATTACTGGAATTATCGAAAAGCACCTAAAATGGAAGCCGATATTTCCGAAAACCTCGTGGACATGATCCGTCGTGAAACCCGGAACCTGATTCATGACAATCCGGACATGCTGAGCACCGAACCGGAAAACGCCGAAGCGGCGGATGCGCCGGAACGCAGATGGTTCGACTTTGTCAACCGGATTTCCAGCAGGGTTCTGAACGGCTTTGCCAATCATCTGTTCGGCCATCTTTCCGGTGCCAATGTCTTCAGTGTCTTTCATGTCATCGGATCGGCCGGCGGTCTTTATTCGCTGCTGGCCCCGTATTTTGTGTCCTTTTCCCATTTTACACGGGACCGGGCCTTGCTTCAGGATGTATGGACACAACTATCGGATGAACCGATTCCGAACGCCGTCGACCGGTCCGAAGTCCGCGTGGCGCACTTTACGGACACTTTTTATGAAGTGAACGGTGTGGCGCGCACCCTGAACCAGCAGATCGACATCGCCCGGAAAAGTCACAAGCAGCTTACCATCATCACCTGCGATGCCCAGGACCGGGTGGAGCGGCAGGGTGTCAAAAACTTCAAACCGGTCGGCGTTCATGAACTTCCCGAATATCCGGAACAGAAATTGTTCTATCCGCCGGTTCTGGAAATGCTGAATTACTGCTACGAGCAGGGCTTTACCCATATTCACACTGCAACTCCCGGCCCCATCGGGCTGGCGGCGCTTGCCATCTCCCAGATATTGAAACTGCCCATCGACGGTACCTATCACACGGCGCTTCCCCAGTATGCCCAATATCTGACCGGAGATGCCGCCATCGAGGATCTGACGTGGAAATATACCCTGTGGTATTACGGACAGATGAACCGGGTGTATGCCCCGTCCAAGAGCACGGCGGAAGAATTGATTGAAAAGGGCATTTTGGCGGATCGTATCCGGCTGATGGAAAGAGGCATCGACATCACCCTGTTCCACCCGTCCAAACGAAACGGCTTTTTCAAGAAGCGCTTTCAAATTGACGAATCCGTGATCAAACTCCTTTATGTCGGCAGGGTGTCCAAGGAAAAAAATCTGCACATACTGGTTGATGCGTTCAAACATCTGAGCAGTGAACAGGGGAATGTCCACCTTGTCATCGTGGGCGAAGGACCGTATCTCGATGAAATGAAGAAAGAGTTGTCCGGCAGGCCCGTCACCTTTACCGGATATCTCTCCGGCGAAGATCTGGCAGAATCTTACGCATCTTCGAATATTTTTGTCTTTCCCAGCACGACCGATACATTCGGAAACGTGGTTCTTGAAGCCCAGGCATCCGGGATACCGGTGATTGTGACGGACCAGGGCGGTCCCCGGGAAAATCTGATTCCTTCCCGTACCGGCTTCATTGTCCGGGGAAACGATACGGAAAGCATTCTGCAATCCATCCGGCTGCTGACAAATGACGCCAAAATGGCCAGTCGCATGGGCCGGGATGCCCGAAAATACATGGAAGAAAGGACTTTTGAAAAGGCTTTTCTGAAAACCTGGGACATGTATGAACCCGAGGTGTTCGTAGAAAGCGACATGGCGGTCAACGCATGACATCCGCAGTGTGGTTTCAGGCGATCCGGCAGGTATGGCAAAGCAGGCTTCCCGGTCAGTTGATCATCCAGACAACCGATGCCTGCAATGCGCGGTGCCCCCAGTGCGGGATGCGGGTTACTGCAGGATTGAAACGATCCAGGCTTTCCCCGGACGTGATCCGGTGCGCCATAGACGCCGCCGCTGAAAAGGGATTTCAGGCCATCTCCTTTACCGGCGGCGAACCGCTTCTTTTCCTGGATGATCTGATAGAAATGATCCGGCATGCCGGCAGGGCCGGAATTCCTTATATCCGGACCGGCACAAACGGCTTTGTTTTCATGGGGAGCGATAAAAAAGATTTTAATTCCCGAATGGAGCGGCTGGCGCATGCCCTGGCCGATACCCCGCTCCGGAATTTCTGGATCAGCATCGATTCCGCGGTGCCGCAAGTCCATGAAGCCATGCGGGGTCTGCCGGGCGTCATTGAAGGCATTGCCAAGGCACTGCCGATGTTTCACGCCTGCGGGATTTATCCATCCGCCAATCTGGGCATCAACCGAAACCTTGCCGGCGGCGATGCATCCGCAGGAAATCAAAGCATCGCACCGGATGCATTCTATCCGTATTACCGGGCAGGTTTCGAGAGGTTCTATCGGTTTGTATGCGATCTGGGATTCACGATGGTAAACTGCTGCTACCCCATGAGCATCCCCGACAGGGAGGCCGGGTCCGGATTGTCGCCGGTATATGCGGCAACGGCAACGGATAGTATCGTCAATTTCAGCCCAACGGAAAAGACAATGCTGTTTCAGGCCCTTTCGGAAACCATTCCGTCATTTCGGTCCCGGATTCGAATCTTTACGCCCCGAACTTCCCTGCTGGCACTGAGCCGTCAACTGTCCTGCCGGGAGCCTCAACCCCATCCCTGCCGGGGGGGAATCGATTTTTTTTTCATCGATGCCAAAACCGGCCGCACCTATCCCTGCGGGTACCGGGGCAACACGGACATGGGCGGTTTCGAATCCCTGAATCTCCCGGATACGTTGAATGGCGCCGGGGATTGCCGGGAATGTGACTGGGAATGCTTCCGGGACCCTTCCGAACTGATGGGCGCCGTTCTGGACATGCGAAATCATCCGGTTCAGGCAATCAAACGCCTGGCCTCTGACCGGTTTTACACAAATTTATGGCTGGAGGATGTGCGATATTACCAGGCATGCGGTTTTTTCGATGGCCGGAAGGCGCCAGGCTGGAGCCGGCTTCGGCGCTATGCGCCGTGACAGAAATCCTGCGGCATGAGCGCTTATTTTCAAGGCCTGCTCGTCGGGCTGACATTCGTCGTGCTTCTGGGCCCGGGGTTTTTCGCTCTGGTTCAGACCAGTATTCACAGCGGATTCCGGGCCGGCGTTTCTCTGTCCATCGGGATTTTTTTAAGCGACGTCTTTGTCCTGCTGCTTTGTTTTTTCGGCATCACGCAGCTTCTGGGCGGTGATCCGCGGCACATTGCCTGGTTTCAAATCGTCGGCGGTCTGATTCTGACGATTCTGGGCGTTTATACCTTTAACAGGCGGGTGGCGCCGGCTTATCCATATCAGAACCCTTCCGTATCCTTCAGCATGAACCGCTATTATCTGTATCTCCTCAAGGGATTTTTTTTGAATGTCTTTAACCCCGGCATCTGGTTCATCTGGGTTACGGTAATTGTTTCCATCGGCGTAAAATACGGTGCCAACAGCCGATCCGTCGGCATTTTCCTGTCCGGCATCCTGTCCACCACCTTGTCCGCGGATCTTCTGAAATGTTATGTATCCCATCATATCCGCCGATTTTTCGGTGCGCGAACGGTCACCCGGATCAATCATGCCGTCGGCATCATCCTGGTCGCTTTCGGGATCGTTCTGATATTTTATAGAATCGAGATCTGACAGCGGAGGGACTGGAATGTTCAGCGGATTCCCGAGCGCATGAAGCTTTGGACAAACTGACGCTGAAAAAGCAGAAAAGCGATCAGCAGCGGTGCAACCGCGATCAACGTGCCGGCGGAGATGACTGAGAAATCGACCCCCGATTCAGGTGCGCCGAAAAGCGACAATCCGACGGTGAGCGGACGGGTATTTGTCGAGTTGGTTATGATCACAGGCCATAGAAAATTGTTCCAGTGATAACTGACCGATACCAGGCCATAGGCCAGATAGGTCGGCCGTGCCAGGGGGATATATAGCTTCAGAAGTATCGTGACGGGACCTGCGCCTTCCACTCGCGCGGCATCCTCCAGCTCTCCGGGCACCTGCTTGAAAGCCTGTCGAAGCAGGAAAATGCCGAAGGCCGAAGCCATGTAGGGCAGGCCGATCCCCGGGATCGTGTCCACCAGCCCCAGGAAGCTTGTCGTACGGTAGTTTTCAACCAGAAGCACATCCGGCATGATCATGATCTGTATCAACATGATGATAAAAATGCTGTTTTTGCCGGGAAACGCGAACCGGGCGAATGCATAGGCGGCCAGGGTGCAAAGGACCAGCTGGCCGGCAAGTGTCATGCTCACCAGTAAAAAAGTGTTCAGAAAATACCTGGAAAACGGGGCCGCCTTCCAGGCGGACCGGAAATTGTCCAGCGTCAGGGGAGCTGCCAGATCAAAGCGGCTGACAAAATCCGCAGGATGAAATGCAGCCCAGGCCGCATACAGAATCGGCGCCGCCCAAAGAAAGGCAAGGAACCAGGCCGCAGCCGATTCCAGGAAATCGCCGTTTCCCTTCCTTCGGATCACCGGTAGTGCACCCTTTTTTCAATGTAAACGAACTGAAGAACAGCCATCCCGCCCAGGATCACCAAAAGCGCCACCGTCAGCGTGGCGGCATAGGCCGTGTCCCAGAAACTGAAAGCCACTTCATAGATATAGTACAGCAGCAGCGAGGATGTATTGTCCGGCCCGCCCTTGGTCAGGATGAAAATGTGATCCACGAGTTTGAAGGAATTGATGGTGGCGTTGACAACCACAAAAAGGGTGGTCGGCATCAGCAGCGGCAGAGTTACCCGTCTGAAAAAATACCATCGGCCCGAGCCCTCGATTGCGGCGGCCTCCTCCAGTTCGGGAGGGATTCCCTGGAGGGCCGCCAGGTAAAAAATCATGAAAAAACCGGCATCCTTCCAGACTGCCAACGCCATCAGGCATGCCAGAACGGTATCGGGAGATCCCAGCCAACTGTGACCGGGCAGTCCAAAAAGCCTGCAGATCTTATCCAGAATCCCGATCTGGGGCGTGTAGAAAAAAAGCCAGATATTGGAGACGGCAATCATCGGAAGGATGGTTGGTGTAAAATAGGCGGTTCGCACCACAATCCGGCCTGCCGGTTTTCCGTTGACCCACACGGCCATGAGAAGCGCCAGGCAGACACTGACCGGAATGGTTCCCAGGGCGTAAATGCAATTGTTTCTGAGCGCCAGCCAGAACACGGGATCATTCAGCATGGTGCTGTAGTTGCCCATGCCGACGAACCGCGAAGGCCTGCCAGAACGCGCCGTCGAGAAAAAACTAAGGAAGATGCTGCCCAGAATGGGGAAATGGGTGAATGCGGCCATCAAAAGCGTGGCCGGCATCAACAGCAGCCATGCATACACCCACAGGGCATTGTGTTCCTGCAATTTCGAATAAATTGACATTGTTCGGTGAAACCGCAGCACCTATGGGCGCTGCGGCATCCATCACGGGCGGTAGGGTTTCAGCACGCGATCGGCTTGCTGCTGTGCGGATTCCATGGCCGCTTTGGGCGTTGCAGCGCCTGTAAGGACGCTTTGGACGGCGTCATCCAGAATTTTTTTGACCCTTGCGTTCTCATGAACCGACAGCTCGGCCACTGAATACTGAAACTGGTCGCGGGCCACGGCCGCGGCCGGAAAATCCGTTACGTATTTTTCGAGGGCCGCTGTTTTATAAGCGGCCGGGCTGGTGGCCACATAGCCGGTTGCCATGGACCAGCGGGCGGTCAGCTCGGGAGAAGTCATGAATTTGATGAATTTCAGCGCTGCCTGACGCTCGGCCTGCGAGGTGTTTTTGAAAATATAGAAATTCCCGCCGCCGGTGGGAGAGCCCCGGTGTTTGTTTGCCGGAAGCATGGTCACCCCGAAGTCGAATTTGGAACCTTCACGTACGGCGGTGAGGTTGCCGGTGGTATGCCACATCATCGCGGTTGCACCTTCCACAAACTTCTGCCGCAAGGTGCCCCAATCGATGGTCCCTTCGGGCATCACCTTGTCTTTGGCTCCCAGGTCTCGCCAGAATTGCAGCGCCTCGATGACAGCCGGGCTGTCGAACCGTGTTTGGTTGCCGTCCTTGTTCATGAGTTCCAGACCGTTTTCGATACAAAGGGCTTGAAACATCCAGTAGGCATACCCAGTGGACGGGATACTCACACCCCAGCGGATGATATTACCGGATGCATCCCTTTGGGTCAGTTTTCGGGCGGCTTCCGTCATTTCCTGCCAGGTGGACGGCGGTTTGCTCGGATCCAGTCCCGCTTCCTTGAATGCATCCTTGTTGTAGTACATCACAATGGTGGACCTTTGAAACGGCACGCCCCATATCTTGCCTTTGGCCAGGGAATTTTCCATGAGTGCCGGATAGAAAGAGGACAGCCACTGCCGGTCCTCCGGAGAGACGGCAATTTCGTCAAAGGGGACGATGACATCCTGATCCATGAGCTCGTAAAGGTCGATTGAAAACAGAACGCTCAATTGGACCGGCTGATTGGCTTTGAGAGCTGACAGCGCCTTGATCCGGGTATCGTCGTAATTGCCGGCATAGACGGCCTTTACATGAATGTCCGGGTTGGCCGATTCAAAATCGGCGATCATGCCGTCAATGACATTGGTGATGGGTCCCCCGACGGCCACAGGGTAATACATGTTCAGTTCAACGGCAGCGCCTGCCGTTGCGGCGGAAAGAATTCCAGTTGCCGCAATTGCGCATAACAACATGATCCATATTTTCCTCATGGTGTTTCTCCTTTAAATTCCGAATGGCTATTGTTTACATCCCGAAAAAACTTACCGTTGCCTGGCTCTCCGGTCGTTGAAAAATCAAACCGCCGTCCGCCTGAACCAGTGCGTGTCGGTTTGCGACCAGTCCAGATGAATTTGATCCCCGGCGGACAATTCGGGTTTTCCCCCTTTCCGGACAATCACATCGCAATCCCCGATCCTGCACATCACCAGCGTGTCGGAGCCCAGATATTCCCGGCCGGTTACAATGGCCGGAAGCCCAAAATCCGCAATTAGGATCGATTCCGGGCGTACCCCAAGGACTTGGTCTTCCACCCGGCCTTCCGGAAACACTCCGGACAACCGGGATGATGCCCAGCGAGCCACTTCTGGCGTTTTCAGGGGAAGCAGATTCATCGGCGGCGTGCCGATAAATCCTGCCGCAAAAAGAGTGGCCGGTCGGGCGTAAATTTCATCCGGGGCTGCGAACTGGTCGATGCGGCCCATATTCAGCAGCACGACCTTGTCTGCCATGGTCATGGCTTCCACCTGATCGTGGGTGACATAGACCATGGTGATTTCCAGCCGCTGCTGCAGGGCCCGGATCTCCCTGCGCATTTCGTGGCGAAGCTTGGCATCCAGGTTGGAAAGGGGTTCATCCATAAGACAGACCTTTGCCTCGCTAACGATGGCCCGGCCCAGAGCCACGCGCTGCCGCTGCCCGCCCGAGATTTCTGAGGGTTTGCGGTCAAGCAGTTCCTTCAGGCCGAGCAACTCCACGACGCGGTCCAGTTGACGGCGGCGCTTTGCGGGAGCGACCTTGCGAACCTTGAGGCCGAAGACGATATTCTCGGCCACGTTCAGATGTGGGAACAGGGCATAGGATTGAAAGACCATGGACAGGTTGCGCCTGGAAGGCGGCAGCCCGGTGACATCTAAGCCTGCAATGCGGATGCTGCCGCTGTCGACGCTTTCCAGCCCGGCAATGATCCTGAGGAGCGTGGACTTGCCGCACCCCGACGGCCCCAGCACCACCAGAAGTTCCCCGGCCTGCGCGGTGAAGCTGACGTGATCCAACGCGCATACGGTTCCCCAGGATTTGGAAACACTATCAATCTCGATTTCCATTCAGCTCCGATCCCGGCATCAGCGAATTCACGGATTGTCTTTTGGACGCCGGGCCATATCAGTTTGAGGCGATATCCAAAGGCGCTGCGTCCAGGACGGGGTCT
>JBBIPX010000077.1:0-16296 GCA_037442625.1 Desulfobacteraceae bacterium | reverse complement strand
GGCCATCAGCCAGTTGGCCATGATCATGATTTCGGACACCATCATCCGGCCGGGGCTTTCGCGATTGACCCGGCTGACGCCGATCTCTCCGCTGTCGCTGATCCAGACGTTGATATCCGGAAGCGTAATCTGGACGGCGCCGTCCGAAAGCCTTTTCTGGCGGAACTTTGCGGCGATGTCGCAAAGGCCGGCGATCTCCGGGCTGCTGTCCGCGATCGTGTTGACATCATAATACGTCAACTGGCGCTGGACCCGGATCAGGCTGGGGACAATCTCGTAATCCAGGATTTCCGACATCTTGCCGATGCGGATCATCGTGCTGATGGCCGGACGCAGCTCCCCGGCCTTCAGGCTGCAGCACCCTTCCGCAAGCGCCTGCGGCAGCATGGAAATTTTTCGGTCCGGCATATAGATGGAGCTTGCCCTCAGCCGGGCTTCCCGGTCGACGGGGTCCTCTTTTTTGACAAAATGGCCCACATCCACAATGTGCACTCCCAGGCAGACGGAATCGCCAAGATCCTCGTAACTGATCGCATCATCATAATCGAGGGTGGACTGGCCGTCTATCGTCATCAGGGGCAGACCGGTCAGGTCCCTGCGGTCCGAAAAATCAGACGGCAGCGCGCAGGCGCGGACGACTTCGGCGGCATGGGACAGCACTTCCGGAGAAAATTCCAGGGGGATTTCCTGCCGGTAAAGCTCGGTATTTTCATCGGGGTCAAACAGGCCATACGCCACAAAGAGCGGAAAGAGCCGCTCCCTGTCATCGACGCCGGCCCTGGCCATGATCTGCCTGCCTTCGGCGTAATGGGGGCTCTCCTTGTCCAGAATATAACAGGACTTGAGGATTTCCAGGCAGGCGGATTCGTCTTCCGAGAGCGCGGGCGGCGAAGACTTCGGGTCCATTTCCTGAAGCCGCGAGCGGACCCATAGCGCGCCGGTCTCCATCCGCCGTGCCTTGCCGGCGGCTTCCGCATCCTGGGCGATGCTGAGTTCAACCTGCTGCGCCGGGATCGGAAAAAACCGGTCCTGATCAAATTTGAAATACAACCGGTTTTGGAAAAAGGCGCGGACGATCGCCGATTCATGATCGCTGCCGGCCTGGTCTGAAAAACAGAACGCGGTCATGGTGGCAAGGTCAATCCATTCCTGTTCGGAATTGAGGATTTCCCAGATGCCCCGGATATTGACCTGGCTGGTGAGCTGCTTTCTGCGATAGGCGATTGCCTTGAGCGCATCGATCGTTTTGATGCGTCCCTGGGACAGATCCAGAACCGTCCGGCTTTTGTGGGACAGCCGGTTTGAGGAAAGATTGACTTCCCGGTCGTTTTCGGTCAGGAGCTTGAGCCGCTGGTTCTTGACTTCCTGCACCACCGCGCAGAGGATTTTCTGGCGGTCAATAAATTCAACGATATTTCCTTCTTCCATAACGGATCATCATACCAATGGGCCTGATGAAAGTCAACGCAGGGATTGACGGACAAATTGCGTTTTGCGGGAAATCCGCGGGGGGAAGCCGCGGCGGGCGGATGCTTTTAAAAGCCGGAAGGTTGGCTTGGGGGGGGGGCATGTCTTGCCGGATGCGACAGACCGTCATCCGGTCTGAACGGCGGCCGGCAGGATAACGGAAAACAGGCTTCCTTTTCCGGACTCGCTGTCAACCGTGATTTCACCGCCGTGCTCCTGCACGATGCCGTAGCTGACCGAAAGGCCCAGGCCGGTCCCCTGGCCCGTCGGCTTGGTGGTGAAAAACGGATCAAAGATGCGGGTCAGGACATGGGGCGGAATGCCCGACCCCGTGTCCGCCACAGCAATCGCTACCCTGCGGCCCCTTGCATCGTGCCGGGTGGTCACGGTGATTTGCCCGGCCGCGGAAATGGACTGCCGGGCATTCATGACCAGGTTCATCACCACCTGCTTGAGTTTTTCCGTATCCCCGAGCACCTGCGGCAACTCCGGATCATAGCGGGTTTGCACCGCAATCCCGGAAAGTTCGAACTGATGGCGGATCACCGTGACGACCTGCTCGATGGCGCGGTTCACATCCACCAGCATTTTCTTGGTCTCCGTCTTGCGGGCGAAATTCAGCAGCGCCTCCACAATGGTTTTGCAGTTTCGCGTATGCTTTTCAATGGTTTTGAGGTCTTCATGTTTTTGGGAATTTTCCGGCTCATCGCGCAGCATGAGCTGGGTATATCCAAGGATCAGCCCCAGGGGGTTGTTGATTTCATGCGCAACGCCCGCGGAAAGCTGTCCCAGGGAGGCCAGCTTGTCGGCCTGCAGAAGCTGCTGCTCCATGTTCCGGCGCTGCGTGATGTCCTTGATGATGCCTTCGCATCCCAGCAATTCGCCATCGGAGCCTATCTGGCAGGAGCTGCTCAAAAGCGCCTGAAGTTCATTGCCGGAAATGGTTTTCAAGGTGAACTCCCGGTCTTTCACAAAACCCTGCCGGACAAGATCCGTTTGAATATCCGCATATTCCGAGGGGGATGAAAAAACATCCGGAAACGAAAAACCGTCCGGAGCAAGGGCCGCGGATTCGGTCCCCAGGATGGTTTTACCCGTCTGGTTGATATCCAGGAACCGCCCCCGGCAGTCCGTGACAAAAACCATGTCCATGGAGCTTTCAAATATCCGGCGGTATTTTTTCTCCGACTCCGCGATGGTTTTCCGGGATGCCTCAAGCTCGGATATCGTATGCTTCAAAGACCGGGTCATGGCGTCAAAGGATTCGGCCAGGGCCTGAATCTCGTCCCCGGAAACCGTCCGATAGATCCGGCAGTTGCGGCAGGCATCGCTTTTTGCGGCAAATTTTATTTCCCGGCAGGAAGGGCATTGCGTTCCTTCAATATTCCAGCAGCGCTGCCGGTCCTGGCCATAGGCCGGGCACTCGGCGTTGCGGCAGTCCATCAGCGTCCAGCAGGCTGTTTTCAGGCCGGGTGCGGTCGTGACATTCAAATTGCCTTTCAGCACCTGTTCCGAGGCCTGGTGCAGCTTCTGAACCCTTCGGATGATCTGATCGGCGAACACCGCCCCGGTCAAGGAGGCGATCAGGACCGCGCATCCGATCAAAACGGCCATGGTCCAGAGCAGACTGTTGATCGTTCGGTTGATCCGGGTCTTGGAAAGCCCGATATGAACCGTTGCCAGCCGCATGTCTCCGATAACGACCGGAACCGCGATATCGTAAATCAGCTCCTTTCCGGTATCCAGAAACCGGATCCTCGACGGCTCTCCGGCAGGAACGGGGTTGACGGTCTTCAGAGCAACCGGAAATCCGTTTTTGAAGGTATGGGACAGCACCTGCCCCTGCTGATCCAGGATAAAGCTGTAGGAGACATCGTTGCCGGACTGGATGGCCTTGTCCATCATCTCCTTGAGATACAGAAAATCCATTCCAAGGATGAAGTCCTGGCTGCGGGCCGCCAGGGTCGTGGCCATGGACATGCCCTTGTTCAGGGTTTCCTGCGAAAGCGCCCGCTCCACCATGACGCGGACCGGCACGGCAATCATCAGCCCCGTCAACAGGACAATGGAGATCATGCCACAGTAGATTTTACCCCGGATTCCCAGTTTCATCGCCGTCATTTGTCCAGGTCGATGCCCACAACGGCCATCAGTTTCCGGACCGAATCGAATTCGGCGTCATTTGCGGGCACGATCCGGGTAAAGTGAGCCTTTTCCAGTATCGGCCGGTGCGCGGGTTCATCCATGGAAAGCTTGAAAAGGGCCGCCTTGATTTTGGCGAGAACCTCCGGATCCAGATCCTTTCTGGCCGAATACACCCATCCGGGATAGTATTTGCTGTAGGCGACCACCCGGATCTGCCGGATATCGATTTTGTCCGCCACCACGTTCAAGGCGCCCTCCCGGATCAGACCGATGTCATACTGACCGGCATAAACCGCCAGGATCACCTTTTCCTGCTTTCCGCCGGGGCCGGGAGAAAACCGCACTTCGGCGAAATCCTCCTGACGGATGCCGTGGTCGTAGAACTGCCCCATGGGATAGAGGTACCCGCCCGCGGAGGTCAGGTCCACCGCGATCAGGCGCTTTCCCTTGCAGTCTTCAAGGGTCTGGATGGACGCATTGTCGGCCCTGCAGATGATCTGCCCCCGGAACCGCTTGTGTCCCGAAGTTTCAATCACTTGGGCGAACGCTCTCTCCCCGTACCGGTGCGCGGTCTTGATATAGACATAAGGATTGGAAAAGGAAATATCCACCTTGCCCTGGCCCACCAGGCGCATGTGCTCGTCGAACGTATCCGGAAAAATCTGCCGGATATTGTAGCCGGTTTCATTTTTCAGATATTCCACCAGAAGGTTGTGCCGCAGATAGGAAACCGAATGGGAATACTGCGGCAGATATGCGTAGGTGACGGCGTCGTCCGCATCCCGGACCTCGACGGCCTCCCTTTTGCTCAAATCGATTTTCTGGGCGGGCTCATCGCCCGTGCAGGCGGATAAGCCCATGCAAAGAACAAGCAGAATAGCCAGATGCTTCATTTTAAAACCGCCTTTGCCGGGTTCGTGGATGCGATCAGGGCATCATCATTGCCGGGCTGACTTCCGGAATTAATTCAGAATCGGTTACAACGCATCAAACGCAGCGCATCAACCCGGATGCCGGTTATTCTGACACAAGTACGCCCTGAAGGCAAGAGCGCCGCGGGGACGGGGGGGAGCGATGCTTGAAAAGCCCCGGCCCGCCGGGGGCTTTCCAAGGGTTTTTCAAATCGATCATGCCCGCAGCACCGCATCCGGATCGATCGCCGCGGGTCTCCAGGACGGTGCGACCGTGGCCGCGATGTAGGGAATGACCGTCAGAATGAACAGCAAGGCCATCTGGACGGGGCTGATAAACGGCGTCAGCCGGAACTCGGGATACAGGACGGACCAGCCTTTCAGGACCGGCGCAAAGAGGACAGGATGGAGAAGAAAGACATGCGCATACGCCAGAAGGATGCCGCTTATAAACGCGGACAGGGATATGACGGCGCCTTCCCAGAACTTCATCAGCAAAACATCGGATGTCCGCCATCCGATGGCCTTTAGTATCCCGATCTCTTTCTTATCTTCTGCGGAGAGGCCAAAGGCCCTGTCCATTGCGATCATGGCAAGAGCCAGCGCCGAAGCGGACAGAACGAGCAGGATGAAACCGCGTCTCCAGTCGAACATGCCCGCGTAGGTCTTCAGGACATCCTGCCTTGAAATCAGGCGCGCATCCGGCAGCAGGTTCCGGATTGCGGCCGCAAGAAGCGGCAATTCCCCGGCATTTTCCGCCGTCAGCGTCAGATCCGTGGAAAAGCCGGGGGGAATGCTGAAAATTGCCATGAAATCTTTTCTTGAGATCAGGATCAGATCGGATGAGAGAATCTGCGAATCCGGAGAAAGGACGCGGGTGACGGCAAGATTGACAAGCCGGCCGTCATGGCCCCGGATGGTCAGGATGTCTCCGGGATAGGCCGAATTGGCGCGGGAGACGCCATCGCCGATGATTGCGGCGCCATCGCCGGAAGAAACCGACTCAGGAGCCATCAGCGTGTAATTGGCGCGCGATGACGGATCGAAGTAATAGCCCCAGAGCCTTTGCGTCACATTGCGCGCGCCCCGGATGCTTCGAACCGCATCGAAATAGCTCTCCGGCATGAGATCGTGCCGGCCGGCGCTCAGGCGCTGGACCACCAGCTCGGGCGCTTGCCGAAGCAGCAAGATCGCCTCCGTACGGAGGGCGAAGACCAGGAACATGACCGAAGCAAGCAGGAAAACCGCGCCCGAATAAACTATCAGGATGGCAAGCTGCCTGCCTTTTCGCCGCGACAGCCGCGAGAGGGTAAAGTCAATGATCTCTCGCTGCCTCTCGATCCGGTTGCGCATGCCCGACAGCCTTAGCCTTAAAGAATCGGAAGAAGCAGTTTTTTAAGGGTTTCTTCGGTTGCCTCGCCGATGATCTTTTGCCGGATGACGCCTTCCCGGTCGAGGATGAAGGTCCTGGGAAGTCCGAACACGCCGCAAATTGCGGCTGCCTTGCCGTCCGCATCCAGCAGCACCGGATACGTGATTTTGAGGCCGTCCACGAATTTTGCGACCTGAGCGACGCTCTGCCCCACATTGATCGCAACGATCCCAAGGCCCCTGCCGCCATAATGCCTGTAGAGCGTTTCCAGGGCGGGCATCTCATCGCGACAGTTGCCGCAACTGTCCGTCCAGAAGTGGATGATGACCACTTTCCCGCTCATGCCGCCGGGAAGCGACAGGGATGATCCGGAAAGATCCGGCAGGGAGAAAGACGGAAACGGATCGCCGATCCGGACGGGGGTTTTTCCGGCGGCATTCATGGAAAAAGACAGAATCCCCAGAAGGAGAATCCCGGCCCATGGGAATTTGCCGGCCTTGCCGCGCATCATGCGGCCGCCTGCCTTCCGACTTCGGCGCGCCTTTTCCACAGTTCATAGATCACGGGATAAATCAAGAGCTCCAGAAGAAACGAGGTAAAAATGCCGCCGATGAGAGGCGCCGCGATCCGCTTCATCATGTCCGCACCGGTGCCCGCCGACCACATGATGGGGATAAGACCTACCGACATCGTGGCAACGGTCATGAACTTGGGCCGCAGCCGCTTGACCGCGCCGTTCAGAATCGCCTGGCGAAGATCCGGGAGCGAGTTCATCCGGCCGCTTCGTTTTGCCTCTTCATAGGCCAGATCCAGATAAAGCAGCATGAAAACGCCCGTCTCGGCATCCACGCCCAGAAGCGCAATAAGCCCCACCCACACCGCAACGCTCATGTTGTAGTTCAGGATATGCAGAAACCAGACGGCACCGACGGCTGAAAACGGCACCGCCAGCAAAATGATCATGGTTTTTGTGATCGAACGGGTGTTCAGATAAATCAGCAGCCAGATCAGCAGCAGGGTCGCCGGCACGACAACTTTCAGGCGCTGCCGGACCCGCTGCATGGCCTCGTACTGGCCGCTCCAGGAGACGGCGTAGCCGGTCGGCAGCTCGATGTTCTCCCTGATAAGCGTCCGCGCTTCCGCGATGTAACCGTCCGGGTCCCGCCCGGACAGATCCACGTAAACATAACCGGTCAGCATTCCGTCTTCATCCCGGATCATGGAAGGTCCACTCATCGAGGCGATCGTGGCGAGTTCGGAAATCGGCAACTGCCGTTTTCCTTCTCCGGCGGGGACAAGAACCCGGCCCAGCGCGCCGGTGTCGGACCGGAAATCGCGCATGTAGCGAACATTCACCGGATAGCGATCCCGCCCCTGAATGATCGTTGTGACATTCTCTCCGCCGATGGCGGACTGGAGCACATCCTGTGCATCGGTAACGCTCAGTCCGTAGCGTGCCAGCATGTCGCGGTTCCAGTTGAAATCGAGAAAATAGCCGCCGCCGGTGCGTTCCGCGAACACGCTGCGCGTTCCCTTCATCGTGGAAAGCAGCGCTTCGACCTGTGTGCCGAGATGCTCGATGACATTGAGATCGGCGCCGGATATCTTGAGTCCGACGGGCGTCCGGATACCGGTGGTCAGCATATCGATGCGCCCCTTGATGGGCATGGTCCAGGCGTTGGAGAGGCCCGGCACTTTGAGCGCCCGGTTCATCTGGTCGACCAGCGCTTCCTCCGAAAGATGATCCGGCGTAATCCGCCGAAAAATTGCCCGCAGCCACTTCGGCGCCCAGGCGGAATACCAGGTATCCACCCGGCGCCACTCGGATTTCGGCTTCAGGGTAATCACGGTTTCCAGCATGGACAGCGGCGCGGGGTCCGTGGAGGTCTCCGCCCTGCCCGCCTTGCCGAGCACCCGGTCCACTTCCGGAAACTGGCGGATCATCCGGTCCGTCACCTGCAGGACCTGCTGGGCCTGGCTGATGGCGATTCCGGGCATAGCCGTCGGCATATAAAAAAGAGAGCCTTCATCCAGCGGGGGCATGAACTCGGAACCCAGTTTCGTGAAAACCGGAACGGTGATCAGCACCAGCAGAAGCGATCCGGCAAGAACGATCCATTTCCATTTGAGCGCCCAGGACACCGCGGGTGCATAGATCCAGGTCAAAAATCGGCTAACGGGATGCTTTTCTTCCGGATGGATGGAACCCACAAGGACGATATCGGCCGCCTTGCGGAGCCAGGCGGGACGGAAGGTGAAATCCGTCAGTCGCGTGAACGTGATCCGCAGGGCCGGATCCAGCGTAATGGCCAGAATGGCGGCAACCAGCATCGCAAGCGTCTTGGTGTAGGCCAGTGGTTTGAACAGGCGGCCTTCCTGAGCTTCAAGCGTCAGAATGGGAATAAAGGAAACGCCGATCACGATCAGGGTGTAAAAGCTGGGGCCCGCCACCTCCTTGATGGCGGTGACGATAACGCTCCGGCAGTCTTCCTTCTGGCCGGTTTGCCGCCAGATTTCCAGCTTCTTGTGGGTCTGCTCCACCACCACGATCGCCGCATCCACAAGTGCCCCCACGGCGATCGTGATCCCGCCAAGGGACATGATATTGGCCGAGATGCCAAGAAGATGAAACGGGATAAAAGAGATGAGCACGGCAATCGGAATCGTGACCGCCGGAATGATCGCGCTCGGCACATGCCACAGAAACAGCAGAATGATCATCACCACCGCAAGAACCACCTCGATCAGCGTGGATTTCAGGTTGTCGATGGAACGCTGGATCAGCTCGGAGCGATCATAAACCGGAACAATTTTAACGCCCGCGGGAAGGCCGGGTTCAATATCACGGATCTTCTGCTTGACACGGCGGATGACGTCCATGGCGTTTTGCCCCTGACGCATGACGACGATTCCCGATACCACCTCGCCGCTGCCGTCAAGGTCCGAGACGCCCCGGCGGATGTCCGGGCCCATCGCCACCTTGCCCACGTCCTTGATGCGGATCGGTGTGCCGGTTTCGCTCGCCGTGAGTACGATGTCCTCAATATCCTGGATCGAGCGGGCATAACCGCGACCGCGGACCATGTGCTCCGTGCCGCCGAACTCAAGGAGCCTGCCGCCCGATTCGGTATTGCCGCCGCGGATCGCCTCGGTCACGCGCTTGATCGGAATGCCGTATGCCTGGATCCGGTTGGGATCGATGTTCACCTGGAACTGTTTCCCGAATCCCCCGAGCGGGGCGACCTCGGCAACACCGGGCACGGACTTCAGGTAATACCGCAGGCTCCAGTCCTGATAGGCGCGAAGATCCGCGAGCGAGTGCTTACTGGACTCATCCACGAGCGCGTACTGATAGATCCATCCAAGGCCCGTGGCATCCGGCCCCAGTTCGGTTTGCACCCCCGCCGGCAGCCGCGCCAGCACGCCGGACAGATATTCCAGCGTTCTGGACCTGGCCCAGTAGATGTCCGTATTGTCCTCGAAGAGCACATACACGAAGGAGTAGCCGAAATCCGTAAAGCCGCGCACGGCCTTCACGCCCGGCGCGCCGAGCATGGTGGTCACAATCGGATAGGTCACCTGGTCTTCGATGATGTCCGGACTCCGGTCCCAGCGCGAATAGACGATCACCTGGGTGTCGCTGAGATCCGGCAGGGCATCCAGGGGCACCTGTTTCATGGACCACCAGCCGGCAAGGGATGCGATGGCGACAAGGATGAACACGATGAACCGCTGCGCCACCGAAAAATCGATAATGCGGTTAATCATGGCGAAAGCCGTCGGTCGGCGCCGCGGGGGGCAGGCCCTGAGCCGGGGCAGGCGCGGAAAGGGCCCGTTCCGGGTCTTTTTCAAATGCTTCCCTGGACTTGTCGGAAGCAAAATAATAGGTTTTCCCCAGGTACGCGCTGGTTCTGCCCTCGGTTCTTGCCTGATTCTTGTTCACGGAATAGCCGCTGACCGGATCGGTGCCGAGCAGATCGATTCCCGCCGAAGCCGCCCGCATCCTGCTTTCCGAATCGATGAGAAAACCGCCCGACACCACGATGCGCTCCCCAGGCGATAGCCCGCTCGTGATTTCGACCCGGTCTCCCGAGCGCCAGCCGGTTTCGACTTTGCGGGGTTCGAAAAAACCGTTGCCGATGTCGACGAATACGGTGCTTGTAAGGCCCGAATCGATGATCGCGTCCATGGGAGCCGTGACCGCCGACGGATAAGTAACGGGAAATTCCACGTCGACAAACATGTCGGGTTTCAGAACCAGATCGGGGTTGTCCACATCAAGCCGCACTTTGAGCGTGCGTGTCGCGGAATCGAACTGGGGAATGATGTTGCTCACGGTTGCCTTAAAGGCGGCGCTCCGGTGGAGAAGGGACACCCGGGCAACGGCGCCGGGCTTGAAGAACTGCTCCTCATTTTCGAAAATGTCCGCCAGAATCCAGACATGCTTCAGATCCGCGATCCGGTAGAGCTCGGTTCCCCGCTGGAAGCGTTCGCCGTAAGTAAGGTTTCGGGTCTGAACAAAACCCGCTTCAGGCGCCCGGATCTCGACATGCTCCCCGCCCTGCCGGGTCTGCCGGATTTCATCGAGCTGGTGTTCGCTCATCCCCAGGTTGCGCAGGGCATTGCGGTAGTTCTCGATATTGGCGTCCGTTGACTCGAGCTGCGCCTTGGTTTCATCTCCGCTTTGCTGGAAGCGTTCGAGCGATCGCAGGCCGTAGAGGTAGGCCTTCATCGCCGAGAAGAACTCCGGGGCGTAGAAAGTGGCCAGCAATTCGTCTTTTTTGACCAGGCTGCCGGTCGTTACGGGAAGCATCTTCTTGACCCACCCGTCCGTTGCGGCATTGATCCGGTAGATCCGCGTCTCATCCACGGCAACCCGGCCAAGCAGCCGGATCATCCGGGGCAATGCCTTTTTTTCGACCTCGGCCACCTTGACCCCGAAAAGCTGCTGCCAGTCGCCCCCGATTCGAACCGTTCCGGGGGGCATGCCCGCCGTTTCATCAGAACGGCCCTGGCCGGAACCCCCATCGGCATAGACAGCTTCCATGGGCATGCCGCAAGGCGCGATGCCGGGTTTATCGGAAGCATGCGCCGGATTCATGGGATCCACATAATAAAGGATCCGGCGTTCCCCGGAATCGGAACCCTCGTCAGGCTGGCGATTGCTGTACCATGAGCCCGCAATGAAGGCGCATGCCGTCACAACGAGCAACAATATGAGGTAACCAGTTCTCTTCATGACGGAAACCGCTCCTTACATTTACACGTGCGCGTCTTTTACGCTTACAATAAAAATCGATTCATTGCAAACGGAACCGTAAGGCCGGTTTTACCGTATGATCAATGTCCCGCAAGCCCCCACCACATGCAAATGGATCTTTGCCGTCGTTCCGGCGAACGCCGGATGAAGGGAAAGATCCATTTTTCGGTAAAAAGACAAAGACCAGTGAAGTTGTATACTGGATCTTGCCGAAACGCCTGGGCGTTGAGGGGAACGGGCATGAACTATACCGCCCCAACACGATCCGCCTATCTTTATGGACTCACGACGACTGCGTGCATCATGTCGTGCTCTTCATGCTCCAAAATATGACAGTGCCACACGTACTCATTGCCGCCGGTCCGCGGACTTGCAGGCGGCTGTCCTTTTATGATCGGCAACTGCTTCCCATGGCCATTCGTGTTGACCGGTTTCAGGTTTTTATCAACAATCGACGCAAGGTCCCACTTCATGATAACCCGGGTCACCGTGCCCGGATACATCGGCACCGTTTCCTTCCATCCCAGCTCGTTGTCGGCTGGAGGGATGATGCGTCCGGTGGTCACATAGGGAATCGACAGACCGGGATCAAATGTCTGCCGGCTGATGATCTGGACGTTTACCAGGTGAAAGTGCATGGGGTGCACGTCACCCGTGGTGTTGTAAATTTCCCATACCTCCGTATGACCCGCCTTTACTTTTTCAGTGGACGCGCCGACCGTCGCATTTACACCCGGCGGCGTTCCATAATCCTGATATGTCGCCGTCCCATCGTATGGCGATCCGTAGGGGTCGCGATCATTGCCGAGGATTTGGATGAGCCGGCCGTATTCATCGTGATACTCGTTCAGGCTCATGAAGCGCGTACGGTAATCATCAAGATTCTTGTCCCCGGTTTTCCCCCAGGGAGTCAAAGCCGGATCGACGCCTTTCGTGAGGTCGGTTTTTTCGTCGATTCTGAGCTTGCCGTCCTTGCCTTTGGCCTCCGTCACCTTGAACCGCATCAGTACACGGGTGTTGGGGCCGTTGCCAGGATGGGTGGATCCGTTGACCGGGTTGCCGATCCCACCGGCGCCGGAACCGACGTTCCAGCCCGGGAAGTAATCGTTCCGGTCATCCCCGCTCGGAAACGGTGCGGGTGCGTCATTGTAGAGAACCACTTTCATCCCTGGCTTGACACTGCTGAAGTCGACGATCAAATCCGGCCTTTCCGCCGGTGCGACAACGAGAGACATGTTCACTTTGGAAGGATCGAGCGAGGGGCCTCCATCGAGAAACGCGTGATCCTTGATCCGGAATGGCTCGTTGCTGGGCACTTTCGCCGGGCTCGACAAGAAGCCTCCTTCGGTGCCGATCTGCAGCCAGGAGGGGTCATTGGTGGCGGCGTTGACAAAAGGGTTGTTTTTCGGATGGCCGTTCTTGTTCAGGGTAATCCCGTCCGGGCTGCCATCGTCAATGTAAAGCTGCAGGTTGAGAAATCGTGCGTTACATGCGTTCAGCATCCGAAGGCGATATCGGCGCGCCTCGACGGTCGCTTCGGGGAAGGTTGTGCCGTTGACCAGCATGGTGTCGCCGAAAAATTCGGGGATATTTGAAGGGTCAGGCAGGGGAAGACCTCCCTGCCCCAAGTCCCAGCGATCGGTTTCGTAGGTATGCGCGTACCAGAGGCTGCCGGGTTTAGTTGCAGCTTTTTGCACCATTTTGCTCCAGCCCGGGTCTTGCAATTCGATTTCGGAACCGACAAAGATCTTGTCCTGAAAAACCAGCGGAATCTCGTTGCCACCGGCCTCGATGTAGCCTGGTAACCCTCTGTTTTGGATAAGATTCGCCTCAAACCCGTCACGGACCAGCAGGGCGCTGGCAATTCCGGCATACGCATTCAGCCGGGTGATGCCGAACGCGTGGTCATGATACCACATGAACCGGGCGCTCTGGTTCATCGGGTAGTAGTACTCGGCGGCGCCCGGTTTTTTTTGATCCGGATTCAGCGTCTGATTGTTCAGGAAGCTCGAACCGTGGGTATTGTCGGGCCCGAACCAGTCGAAGGGTCCGCCGTCGCTGATCCACGGGATAAGGCCGCCGTGCAGGTGGACGGCTGTCCGGTTAACCGCCTGATTGGCGCCCGGGATGGTTGTATCAACCGGAATGAGGTGCTGTTTTACATCGGAGAGCTTGTTTTGAAAGGTAATCTGGATCGGCACGTTCTTGTCATTGGGATCATTGGGATTACGTCCCTTCCCGATGATGATCCCACCGAGGTGGGTCGGCTTGGTGTACCCGCCCAATCCGTTATGCGGAACGTATCCCCAAAGGGCCGTCGGGTTCAAGTGGATGCCAGTGGGGGTGATTTGATCCTCAAACTGCATTATGTCGATTTGGTAATGCGTCACGCCCGTCACGGGCGCCGGATCGGGGTCCGGCAACGCAACCGGGATTCCGCCGGGGCCGGCGCCCCGCAGCGGAGTCTTGAACAGGGGAATCTCCGGGCTCTGGTTAAAGGCATAGGCCCCGCGCACCAATTCCTTGCAGGGGAGCGTCAACAGCGCAACGCCGATCCCCAGCGCCGCCGCATGCTTGAAAGACCGTCTCAATGAAATTTTCATCGAATGAAACTCCTTTTGGGTTAAAAACCTGAACATACCTCTTGCAATTGCCCTTTTGGTTAGTAAAATTCGGTAAAATAGTTTCCCGAAGTCGCTAATCGGTTCGACGGACATGGAGGATTCCCACCAGAAAAAATAAATTTGTTGTTTAACATATATTACTTACTGCATATAACTTGATTTTACGCTATACGTCCTCTTTGCAATTTGCAAGCCAAACTCAATTTATGCGAACAACCCTATATCAATTAACTAATTATAATAATTATAAATTAACAATTAATCGGAAAACAGGGCCAAAGGCACCGCAAAACCGTTCTGCATCCGTCCGTCATTCCGAAATGGCAGGTATTAGAATAATTATATTATATTATCAGATAGATAAGATAAAGTATTCAACTTTGGCATAGTCCATTTTGACGGCTTTGCAAAGATCATGAATGGCTTCGGGAACGCACTTCCGGTATTGAAAATGAGTTCTTCTCCTTTGAAATAGTGGGGTCGAAGGGGATTTTTAAGAGTTTCGTTAAAAACAACCATGGCACTTTTATTGCATTTGTGGATATGTTCTCACAGTAAAAAGCCCGGAACCGGCTCTTTCGTGATTTCCGTGAAATCGCAATTCAGTGAGCCGATTGCAAAAGTTCATCACCGTCATTTTCGACAAAAGCCGGCAGCCCAGTCCGTTCAAGCGTTTCTGGGCACCGGATTTCGCCGGTGTGACGGTTTTAGTGAGTCCGGATAACCCGGATAAGAAATAAAAAGGAGATAAACATGAAACAAACGTGGAGAAGCAGCCTCATATTTGCGGCAGCCGGATTTTTATGCCTCGGCCTGATGCCGGTCAACAACGCATTCGCAGCGGATCAAAGCCCGTGC
The DNA here is from genome assembly GCA_037442625.1 of Desulfobacteraceae bacterium. GTDB lineage: Bacteria > Desulfobacterota > Desulfobacteria > Desulfobacterales > Desulfatirhabdiaceae > RAAP-1. The sequence goes on along the minus strand of JBBIPX010000077.1, from coordinate 1,659 downwards.
TCCGCGGATATCGCCAAATTCTGCAAGGACGCCGGACAAAACCGGAATCACATCATGAAATGCCTGGAGCGGAACGAGAGCAAACTGTCCGATGCCTGCAGGGAATATGAAGCAAGGATGGAAAGAACCAGGGTGGAGTCGCGGGAAGCCGGCATGCATCAGATGCAGATCCGCCAGGCCTGCAAGGACGACATGGCCAAATTCTGCAAAGACGGCGGCACCGCGCAAGGCGGGCTGTTAAAATGCCTGGAGGCGCACGAAGCCGAATTGTCCGCCCCCTGCAATGACGGCATCAAGGCGATGCAGGCGGATACGGAGAAACCCGAATAAGCCTTATTTTGCGCGAAGGTACAGCGCCTTCTGGTTTGATCCGGCCGCCTGACGTTCTTCGGTCACGAAAAGGTCTTTCTTGGCCTTGACGAGATCGGAGAGTTTCCGGTATCCGTAAAGCCTGGCGTCAAAGTCGGGCTGCAGCTTCGTCAGATAGTTGCCGAAGGTGCCCAGATACGCCCATCCGGTATCGTCAATGGACTGCTCAAGGGCGGTCAGGACGAATTTTTTGGGGAATTTAAGTTTCGGCTCTGTTGTCTCTTCGGATGTTTGTAAAACATCGGGTTTTTTATCCGTCCTGACTTTTTGCGGCGCCTCGGGGCCCTCCGCCGCCGGGCCCGGGCGAAGGACTTCCGTGAACACAAATTTGTGGCAGGCGTTTCGGAACGCATCCGGTGTCTTCTTTTCGCCGAACCCGAACACCATGAGCCCCTCTTCGCGCAGCCGCATCGCAAGTCCCGTGAAATCGCTGTCGCTGGTAATCAGGCAGAACGCATCGAATTTGCGGGTGTACAGCAGATCCATGGCATCGATGATCAGCGTGCTGTCCGTTGCGTTTTTTCCGGTCGTGTACGCAAACTGTTGAACCGGCTTGATGGCGTATCGCTGAAGCACCTTTTTCCATGAAGCGCTCGCCGGGGCGGTGAAATCGCCGTATATCCGTTTCACGGTCGCCTCCCCGAACCTTGCGATTTCGGCAAGCAGGTGCTCGATGACGGCTGCCTGGGCGTTGTCGGCATCGATAAGAACCGCCAGCCGCAGGGACGGCTCTTCGGACTCGATTTTTGGGAAATGTCTTTGTGATACCACGATGACTCCAGTCTTCTGAACAATTTCAAAACTCAGTCTTGCGAATTCAGCGCCAGGGGAAGCGTCAGCCGGAACGTTGCCCCCTTGCCTTTCCGGCTGATGATTTCGATGGTTCCGCCCATGGACTGCGCCAGGATCAATGCGCCGGCAAGCCCCAGCCCGTGGCCGGTTCGCGCAAGCGCATCATCGGCCTTGATCCGGGTGTATCTTTGAAAAACCATTTCGTGGTGTTCGGCGCCGATCCCGGGGCCGTCGTCGGAAACATCAAGCCGCATCATCCGGTTCCGGCATCCCAGGCTGATATCCACGCGTTCCTTGCGGTGATGGAGGGCGTTTTTGATCAGGTTGCCGGCGATCTGCCGGAACTTGACCTCGTCCTGATTCATTTCAAGCCCGGAAGCTTCCGAATCCACATGCATGAAAATGCGATGGCCGGTCAATACCGCCAGGGCATCTTCAGGACCGCCGCCCAAATCAATGTGATCAAGAACCGGCGGGCAAACCGATTCCACGGCCTCC